>JABBNV010000062.1:0-2828 GCA_019352125.1 Acidobacteriota bacterium
GGCCACCTATGCCCAGCGCGACATCCAGGGCAATGGAACCGGTGGGGATCGTCTCAATGGGAGCACGCACCTCATCACCGAGGCGCATGATGGAGCCTTTGCCGAACTGCTTATCAATCTGGGCCAGTGCGGCTTCTAGTGCCTTTGAACGGTCTGCGGGAGCGGCCATGGGTCCACCTCAATCTTTCGTTGACTGCGTTGCCTCACCCAAGGGCGGCAACTGCTGTTTTTCTACCTGAGACTCACGCTAGACCTTGGGTCTGACATTGTCCGCCGCTGGACGCGACATGTGGATAAGTCGGGCCAGCTGCGCAGCAGATTTACTCTATTAGTAGCCTACTGCCATCCGAACAGATATTCGACGCTGGACGTCGGCGTGTCACTTTTTTGGGGCGATGTCTCGGCCTAGTCGGCGCTCCAAGGGGACGTCCTGCATATCGCAAACGGCCAGCCAGATGGCCTTGGGCGCTAGGCCGTCCGCCAGCGCCACTGTGGGCGTCTTGCCACCCAGCGCGGCTAGTACCAGCTGATTAGCTAACACCCGGGAATACCCGGCACCAAATTCGTCGTCCATCAGTCGCCAAAAATCACTTACCCGCACCTGTTTATTGTCTCATGCAGGGCCTCAGGACTTCTCTCGCCGTCATGGGCGGGTGATCGTTGGCGACAGATATCTGGCCGAAGGCTGGGTAACTGCCCATCGATGGGCAGTTACCCAGCTGCGCCGCTTAGAATGGGCGGCATGAGCAAGCCAAACACTGCCGCCGGCGTCCCTAGCGAAGAAGCGATTAACGCTGTCGAATTTCAATTGAGCTTGTTTTGGCGACGAACCCGCGCCGTCACCCGCTACGTATCGCAACAGATCCATCCGGAAATGGATCCTTCAGCGTATGGGCTACTCACCATGCTGGCCCACAACGGAGGCATGCGTCTGACTGACCTTGCCACTGAAATTGGCGTGGGCAAGCCTTCCATTAGCCGCCAAGTGACTTTCCTTGAGTCCATCGGTCTGGTGGAGAAGGCCGCGGACCCACACGACGGCCGTGCACAAAACATCACCCTGACAGCAGCGGGGGCTACCAAAATGGCGGCCATTCAGAAAGCTCGCCGCGCAGCTTTCCATGAACAGCTGGGCGGTTGGAGCGAAGATGAGTTGCGCCAATTCAGCTCGCTGATGGGCCGCCTCAATGAAGACTACGCGCGAGGATTTGCGCAGCGGACTCAGCAGACTATCTGACCTACTTCGCTGCGATGGACGCATATAAGGCTCCACTTTCGCCACCTAAAGCGTCCCCCACGACGAAGCGCCCCTCGCCAAGTGGTGAGGAGCGCTTCGGGGTTCAGGATCGAACGGTCTAGAACGCGTTGCTGAGCAAATCCTTACTCAACTCTTCGGACAGCTCATCATTTAGATCCTTGGTGTAGTCGCGACCATAGCGACTAGCAAATTCCTGGGGAACGGTGTCTGGCACTGCCACACCTTCGGCCACGGCTACGCGGTCACTAACTTCGCGCAACATCGCGGAGAGCGGAACGTCCAATGCGGAACATATGGACGACAACAGCTCAGACGAAGCTTCCTTTTGGCCTCGCTCTACCTCGCTCAAGTAGCCAAGGGAGACGCGGGCGTTATGCGAAACTTCACGAAGGGTACGGCCCTGACGCTGACGCACGTCGCGCAAGACATCGCCGATTTCGTGGCGCAACACCACCATCTTGCGATTCTTCTGCGGTTGCTTAGCTTCATCTGCCAAACCCACATCCCGCCAGCGCACTACGCCATTGACGGATACGGGTTGCTTTACCATCGTTATCGCCTTACTCCCTCTTATAGTGGATCCGGTGGACCTACCAGCCGGTTCGCCTCACACAATACTAGGTTTTATACCTACGGTTCGCTCTTGCGCGGCCGGTGTTACTACAGATAACTATTAGCAGATGGGGTTTGTTCCCGGAACGTGCGCAACCAGTTGACTCAGTAGCGCGAGAGCTTCATCACATGTTTGCTGCCGTACCGCTTGTCTGTCCCCAGAGAAGTGGTATTCGTAAGATTCTGCCACGCCATCCAACGCTACGGCGATATACACGGTACCTACTGCCTTGCCGTCATGCGGCTCGGGGCCGGCCGCGCCTGTGGTGGCAACGCCCACACGTGCCCCCATCAACCGGCAGGCGCCCAGAGCCATTTCCTTGGCCACCTGAGGGTCCACCGATCCTACCCGCTCCAGCAATTCCGCGTCCACGCCCAGCACAGCAGATTTGATGATGTTTTGATACGCCACGACGCCACCCTGCAACATATTGGACGCACCCGGCACCTGCGCCAGGGAGGCCGCTACCAACCCCGCGGTCAAGGATTCAGCGGTGGCAACCGTGATGCCACTGGCTACGGCTGCACCAACAATCGCCGTCGGATCAAGAAAAATCATGACGTGCCCTTTCGTGCTGAGTCTCTGAGCCTCATTGCCTCGCGAATGTAATCGACTCCCGTCACCACCGTCACCACCAGGGCCAACAACATAGCCACAAATGCTACTACTGCCAGCCAGTGGTACCACGCAGCCAATGGCAAGAGGGACAGGATGATCGCGGCAGTCTGGAGCACCGTTTTAAGCTTTCCGCCACGGGACGCGGCCATCACGCCGTATCTAATGACCACAAAGCGCAGTGCCGTAATGCCCCATTCGCGCACCAAAATGGTGATGCTGATCCACCATGGCAACGTACCTAGCACCGAGAGCAAGACCAGTGCCGATCCGGTAAGGAGCTTGTCCGCAATGGGGTCAGCTATCTTGCCGAAATCTGTGACCAACCCCCTGGACCTGGCG
>JABBNV010000062.1:2838-6217 GCA_019352125.1 Acidobacteriota bacterium
ATATCGCCGTCGAGCTTGTCCGTATAAATGGCCACCACAAAAACTGCTGTAGCAGCCCAGCGCCATCCTCCATTGAGCGGAGTCAGGTGAGGCGCGTCAGCAAGAATGAACCAGATGAAGAAGGGAACAAGCATAATGCGGAGCATGGTCAGCATGTTGGGCAGGTTCCACAGCTGTGCAGGTTTGGAAGTTTCAGTCACGATGGTAAGGCTACCGCCCTGTGAGGGACCACGCGTCTTCGCCGCCCTCATCGTCGGCGTCGTTGTAGTTGATAGCCTGCGCACGGGACGCCAAATCCTCGGCCACCAGATCCGTTCCATAGCCGTGATTGGCATTGGCATTCTCAGCCAAGGCCGCGGTGGAAGGGTCGGCGTCGGCATCATCGTCAGCAGGTTCGTCACCACGGATGGCGGCCAGCGTCGCGGCCAAGTCATCCGGCTTCACCAGCACATCGCGGGCCTTGGACCCTTCGGAGGGGCCAACCACGCCGCGGGATTCCAACAGGTCCATCAACCGACCGGCCTTGGCAAAACCGACGCGCAGCTTGCGCTGCAACATGGAGGTGGACCCAAACTGCGTAGTAACCACCAGTTCAGTCGCCTGCAGCAAGACGTCTAGATCGTCACCGATCTCCTCATCCACCTGCTTCTTGGGCGCCTCTACCGCAACGTCGTCACGATAGCTGACCTGAAGCTGGCCCTTGACGTGTTCCACCACCTGGTGAATTTCGCTCTCGGTGACCCAGGCACCCTGTACACGAATAGCCTTCGAAGCACCCATGGGAAGGAAGAGTGCGTCTCCCTGACCAATCAGTTTTTCCGCGCCCGGCTGATCCAGTACCACGCGGGAGTCCGTAACGGAGGAGGTGGCAAACGCCATCCGGGAGGGAACGTTGGCCTTGATCAAGCCCGTCACGACGTCAACGGATGGCCGCTGCGTGGCAAGCACTAGGTGAATACCGGCGGCGCGCGCCAGCTGGGTGATGCGAACAATTGAATCTTCAACGTCGCGCGGCGCCACCATCATCAGGTCCGCGAGCTCATCCACAATCACCAACAGATACGGGTACGGCTTCACCACGCGCTTGGATCCCGCCGGCGGAATCACCTTGCCGGCGCGGACAGCTTTATTGAAGTCATCGATGTGTTTGAAACCGTAGTTCGAGAGGTCGTCATAGCGGGTGTCCATTTCCCGAACCACCCACTGCAACGCCTCAGCGGCCTTCTTCGGGTTGGTAATAATGGGGGTGATCAGGTGCGGAACGCCTTCATAGGCGGTGAGTTCCACACGCTTGGGATCCACCATGACCATGCGGACCTCATCCGGGGTAGCGCGCATCAGAATGGAAGTGATCATCGAGTTCACGAAGGATGACTTACCGGCGCCGGTTGCACCAGCCACCAGCAGGTGGGGCATCTTGGCCAGGTTCGCAACAACAAACCCGCCCTCCACATCCTTACCAACGCCCATCACCATGGGGTGGTCCGTACGCCGCGCGTTCTGGCTTCGCAGCACATCACCCAGAGAAACGGTTTCGCGGTCAGTGTTGGGGATCTCGATTCCAATGGCGCTCTTCCCCGGAATGGGGCTGAGGATGCGCACGTCTGACGACGCCACCGCATAAGCAATGTTCTTGCTCAGCGCGGTGACTCGCTCCACCTTGGTGCCGGGTGCCAGCTCAATTTCGTAACGCGTCACTGTCGGGCCACGGCTGAAGCCGGTTACCTTGGCATCCACGTTGAATTGCGTGAGGGTATCGGTCAAGGCGGCGACGACGGCGTCATTGGCTTCGGTGCGTTCTTTCGGGGCAGAGCCAGGCGTCAACACATCCGCGGATGGCAACGTATAGGTGACGTCTCCGGCCAGCGAGAGCTGTTCCGTACGTTGCGGAATAGGTGCCATGGGTGGCGGAGGCGTCACGGGGTTGATCTTCACCGCGGCCGCAGCGCCGGACGCGGCCGGAACCACAGCAATAGCCTCGGTTACCATACCGGGTTCTGCTGATGCATCAGCGCCGGGAACTGCGCCCGGGCTTGCCTGCCCGGCATTGGGCGCACCCAACAGGCCCTGTCGTTCCTTAATCTTGTTGGCAGCAATTTCGGACTGCGTGGGGCGGCGAACGCCCGGCGGAATAGCCGGCGCAGCCTCCCGTGCCGAGGCCGAGCTTGAGTCCTCTTCAGCGTCAGGGTCATCAACCAGCGCGTGTTCAAAGGCCTCATCGCCCATGAACCCATCAATGGTGGCATCCAGGTGCTCGTCATCCTTGTGCGAGCCGAAAAGCCCCCGGCGCTTCTTCTTACTCTTGGCGGGCTTCTCGATGGCACGGGTGGCCGCAACATCGCTCTCGTACAGGTAGCTCTGATCGTGCTCATCCGCGTACGCGGCAACCGCGTCCAGGTCCACGCCCATCAGGTGGTTATAGAGGTAACGCAGCCGAGCCGGAATGGACTTGAAGGGGGTGGCAGTGACAATCAGGATGCTGATGAACGCCAGGGCTCCCCACACCACGAGTGCCAGCCACGGGCTGAGTGCGGCAAACGGTGCCGCGGCAATGAAGCCCAGCACACCGCCAGCGCCGCGTACGCCGTCGAACCCTTGGGCCATGGACGGCATGCCGGCAATGATCTGGGCCATTCCCGCCCCAGCAATGGTCATGATGGTGAAGCCAATGGCTACACGGTTATTGGCGCGTACGTTACCGGGCGCACGGAACAACCGGATGGAGCAGATGAAGATCATCAGGGGCAACAGCAACGCCATCCAACCCACGGTCCCGCCAGTAACTGCGCGAAAACCGTCGGCAAACCAGCCGGACATGCCCCACCAGTGGAAGATGGCGATAGCGATACCAATCACCAGCAGCGTCAGTGCGCTTCCGTCGCGGCGAGTATCCGGATCGATCCCACTGACGTCGTGACCCATCCGGCGAATAGTGGTCCCAAAGAGGTGTCCAATACCGCGCCAGAATCCCACAATGGCGCGAACCAGCCACACCGGCCTCTCCTCGGGCGGGGGTGGCGGAGTCTTGGAGCGTGTGGAAGCTGGGCGTGTGCCTGCCTTCGAAGGGCGCCCGGAGGCTGCACTCAATCGGCTTGCAGACGCACGGGCTGGGGAAGTACGTGTCGCCATGGCACTAAGTTTAGCTGTGAAAAGCCTCAAAACCCGGGATATCCGCCCCTCCACCTTCAACGCCGGTGCCCAACTTGTCGCTATAGACCCCTTTTAGCGACCACTTGGGCACCGGCGTGTGGGGTTGCTTAGGCCTCGAGGACTACGGGGATGATCATGGGGCGGCGGCGCAGTTTGCGGTTGACCCAGGTGCCCACCACGCGGCGTACCACTTGTTGGAGCTGATGCGCTGTGTGATCAGTACTGGAGG
>JABBNV010000062.1:6227-11669 GCA_019352125.1 Acidobacteriota bacterium
AATCTTCGGCTTAATCTCATCAAACACCGAGTCATCTTCGGCCACGCCGCGAGCGTGAATTTCCGGGCCCGAGACAATCATGCCGGTGTTTCGGTTCACCACAGTAATGATCGAGATGAAGCCCTCGTCGCCCAGAATCCGGCGATCCTTCAGATCAGCGTCGGTGATTTCACCAATGCTGGATCCATCCACGTAGACAAAGCCACACTCCACCTGCCCCACAATGTTGGCCACGCCGTCGCGCAGGTCGACCACTGAACCATCATCGGTGAGCAGCACATTCTTGCTTGGCACGCCGGTTGCCTGGGCCAATTTGCCATTCGCAATCAGGTGCCGCGTCTCACCGTGTACGGGCATCACGTTCTTGGGCTTCAGGATGTTGTAGCAGTAGAGCAGCTCGCCAGCCGCAGCGTGACCGGAAACGTGCACCTTGGCCGTACCCTTGTGGATCACGTCCGCGCCGAGCTTCAGCAGACCATTGATCACGCGGTAAACGGCGTTCTCGTTGCCGGGGATCAGCGAAGACGCCAGAATCACGGTGTCCCCCTGGCCCACAGTGATGCGGTGATCCCCGTTGGCCATCCGGGAGAGGGCAGCCATCGGCTCACCCTGGGACCCGGTGGACATCAGCACCACGCGGTTATCCGGCATGTTGTCAATATTTTTAAGATCGACGACGACGTTGGCTGGCACCTTCAGGTAGCCCAGCTTCTCCGCGATTCCCATATTGCGAACCATGGAGCGACCAACAAAAGCCACCTTCCGGTGGTGCAGCACGGCTGCGTTCAAGACCTGCTGAACGCGGTGAATATGGGAGGAGAAGCTAGCCACGATGATTCGCTTTTCGGCTTGGCCAAAGAGACGATCAAGCGTGGGCCCAATTTCCGCTTCTGCGGTGGTGAAACCCGGTACGTCAGCGTTGGTGGAGTCCACCATGAGCAGGTCCACGCCCTCTTCGCCCAATCGGGCAAAGTGACGCAGGTCAGTGATGCGCCCGTCCAGGGGAAGCTGATCCATTTTGAAGTCACCGGTGTGCAGCACGTTGCCGCCAGCAGTGCGGATAAAGACGGCCAAGGCATCCGGGATGGAGTGATTGACAGCCACAAACTCACACTCGAACGGGCCAAACTTCTCTACCTGACCCTCAACAACGGTGAGCGGCCACGGCTTGATACGGTGTTCCTGTAGCTTCGCTTCGATCAGGGCCAGCGTGAGCTGAGAGCCAATCAAGGGGATGTCATTGCGCAGGCGCAACAGGTAAGGCACTGCCCCAATGTGGTCCTCATGGCCATGGGTGAGCACAATGCCCACCACGTCATCCAAACGGTCCTCTATGTAGGAGAAGTCCGGCAGGATCAGGTCCACGCCTGGCTGCGTCTCCTCCGGGAAGAGCACGCCGCAATCGACAATCAGCAGCTTGCCAGCGATTTCGAAGACAGCCATGTTGCGCCCAATTTCGCCGAGCCCACCGAGAGGCACAATGCGCAGGGTGTTCTCGCGCAGTGCGGGCGGTGTGGTCAGTCCGGGCAGGGCAATTTGGCTCATAAAACGATCAGCTTCCTTAGATGAATCAAGCGAATGTGATCCCTGCCTCCGCAAGGTCCGACTTGATGGTTGCAATCTCGGCCTCGCCCGGTTCCACCAAAGGAAGCCGAACTACCGAGTTGGACAGAACGTTCTGCCACTTAAGAATTTGTTTGGCGCTGACTGCGCCTTGAATGTGCGTCATGACGGCACGCACTACGGGGTCCAATTCGAAATGGAGACGACGCGCGGCGACAAAGTCTCCGACGCCGGCCGCGTCCACCAACGCGCGGAATTGCCGGGTAGCCACGTGTGCACTCACGCTCACTAGGCCGACGGCGCCTGCCGCCATCCACGGCAAGGTCAGGCCGTCGTCGCCCGAGTAAACGTTCTGGTCAGTGGAAGCCAAGACCTGCGTCACGGCGGCGAAATCACCCTTGGCATCCTTGAGCGCCACGATGTGTGGGTGGCGGGCCAACCGAATGAGCGTCTCCGTAGTGATGGGAACGCCGGAACGGCCGGGAATGTCGTACAGCATAATGGGCAGCTCAGTGCTGTTGGCAATGGCCTCGAAATGGGCGGCGATGCCTTCCTGGCTGGGCTTGTTGTAATACGGGGTGACCAACAACAGTCCGTCAACGCCGGTCTCTGCGGCTCTTTTCGATAGCCCGATGGAATGCGCGGTGTCATTGGTGCCGGTGCCAGCGAGTACCGCGGCACGGCCGCCCACGGCTTCCACCACGGTGCGGAACATGGCCAGGTTTTCTTCATCCGTCAGCGTTGACGTTTCACCGGTGGTGCCCGTGACTACCAGGCCGTTGCAACCATCGTCCACCAGTTTGGTGGCCAATGCCGCCGCTGCCTCAAGGTCAACACTGCCGTCCTTGGAAAACGGCGTGACCATAGCCGTCAGCAGAGTGCCGAATTGGGGTGTGGACAAATGTGCGTCAGCCATGACTAAAACGTTACCTGCTCGCGGTTGATTTGCCACCATTCACCGAGGAGTTGCAGCCATGTCTGTGGTCACAGACATGACCATAGGGGCGGTTACTGAGACGCTCACATCCGGGGTGTGACTTGCTGCGTTAAGGGTTCGTTAAGACTCGGCCTCTACAGTGGCAACGTGGAGAGTGAAGAAGCTGGCCTGTCGAAGCTTATCCCCGCCAGCAACACGCTGAAATGGGTTGCCCGCGGAGTACTTTCTGCTGGAAGCGTGGCTGCGGCCGGTGCGGGCATGGCCTATCTTTTTCGCGTGCAGGGCAGAATTGCACGCCGTGCCATAGGCAAACCTCTGGGGGAAATTGCCTACGTTTCGGATAGAACGTACAAGAAGAAGCGCGGCAGCCCCATCCGTTTATTGCTCATGGGTGACTCGATCGCAGCCGGTCTAGGTGCCAGCACCCCCAAGCAAACCCTGGGCGCGCGCCTGGCCAAAGATATTTCGCGCGAAACTGGGCGTGCGGTCAAGCTGCGCACTGCGGCCATTGTGGGGAGCGAATCATCCAGCCTGCCGGGGCAATTGGACTCACTCCCCAGCTCCTACCGCCCGGATGTGGCAGTCATTGTCACCGGCGGTAATGACGTGACCCACCTGATTAAACCCACCGAAGCCGTTGTTCCGTTGGCGCAAGTTATTGCCCGGCTGCAGGCCTTGGGGTGCGTAGTAGTGGTGGGTACCTGCCCCAATTTGGGGGTACTGCCCGCAGTGCCGCAACCCCTGCGCAGCGTTGGCGGGCTAGCCTCCCGACGCATGGCAGCTGCACAGACTCAAACGGCACTCGATGCGGGAGCTATTCCCGTATCCCTGGCGCGGACCATTGGGCCCTTGTTCCTGGACCACCCAGAAGAAATGTTCGCCGAAGATCGGTTTCACCCTTCATCTCTGGGGTATCGCCGCAGCGCCAAGGCCCTTTTACCTGCCGTACTCACAGCCTTGGGTGCGGCGAATACCGCTGAGCTTCAATAACGTCTGCGCGCGGTCAAGAATGACGGTGTTGCGCCAAAAACGGCTCGACTGCGGCAAGTACCTGGGCGCTTGGATATAACGTCTGGCCGTGGTTTCGTCCGTCCAGGACCTGAAAAGTTGCCTCTAGCATCAGCTGTGCCGCACGTTGGGACGCCGCAAGCCGGGGCCTATCCAAGGAGCCCGCCAGGAGAAGTGTGGGGACGTCGATAGCACCGACTTGTTCTTCGGTCAGGCCCGGTTCGGTTTCCGTCCGTCGAAAATAAGCCAACAACGACACAGCGTCATTCGCCATAAAAGCGGCTCGCGTGGCCGGATCCAGTGACGTGCCGGACTCGGCCTCCCAACCGCGAATGAACCCCCGCATTCCGCCTGACTCCAACTCAGCTTCCCAGTCAGGGAAGAACAATGCGGCGATGCTTCCGGGCGTTATTTGGTAGGTGCCCCCGGCGGAAACAAAACTGCGCATCCTTTCCGCTTGGGCAGCAGCTAACGAGAACCCCGCTCGGGCACCAAATGAATAGCCAAAGTAGTGGACTGTTTCCTCCCCCGCAGCGTCGAGCACAGCCACCAGGTCCTCCACTACCCGTTCCATGGCAAAATCCTGGCTCCGGTGGGGTTTCCCGCTTTGCCCGTGTCCACGCAGATCCACGGAAATGACCCGATGCTGAAGGGACAGTGCTTTGACGTAGCCGAAGCCACGCCAGATAGCCTTGGAGAGGCCGCTACCGTGGACCAACATGAGCGCTTGCGCGCCCGCGCGCTCCTCGGGTGGTTCGGCCACGGTATACGCGATCCGGGTTCCGTCCACAGGGTTGACTGCATAATCCGCCATGGAACTAAATTACCGCTAACTAGCCAGCCACAGCCCCATAGCGCAGGCGCCCAGACACAACAGCAAGGTGCCAAGAGCCGAGGCCAGTGCATAGAACCACCGGCCGGTCTGAACAAGCCGCACCGCTTCCACACTGGCCGTGCTGAACGTGGTGTAACCGCCCATAAATCCGGTACCCAGAACGGTTTGTATCTCTGCCGGCACATGGTGGTGCACCACCAGTCCGGCCAGCAAACCTAACAGCAGCGAACCGGACACGTTGATAATGACTGTTGCCACAGGGAATGCGGTATGCCACCGGGCCCGGATCGTACCGTCCACCACGAAACGCGCGCCAGCGCCAAGTCCCCCGGCGAGGGCCATCAGCACTACGATCATGGCTGCCTACTTTCGGGCCACCGCGACTGCTTGCCATGGTGGGGGAACACTTTCACGGCCACCCAGATACCCAGAGCCGCAGCCATCACCCCACCGATCAGGCTCAGGCCCAGGTAAAGCAACGCCTGGCCAAGGTGCTGACCGTCCAGCAGCATATTGGCTTCGAGCGCCAACGTGCTGTAGGTAGTAAAAGCGCCCATGACCCCAGTTCCGAGCAGAAGGCGAAGTACCCTGCGATGCCCAGAATCGTCCCCGCGCCGTGCGAGTCCTTCCAACAACATTCCCAGCAACAGAGCACCGGATACGTTAAGGAGCAGGGTTGGCAGCGGCCATTTGTCCGGCGCAGGCACGACGTTTTCAAGTGCATAGCGCGCCAGTGTGCCCAACATGCCGCCCACCACTCCAACGCTATGTGGGCCGGATGGAACCGCCTCAACCGTTCAGCCCTTCGTACCCAGCGGCTGGCCCGGACGCATGCAACGGAACCACAATAACTGGCTGCTCCTGCCGTCTGGACAGGTGTACAGCCACTGAACCGCGCAGCCATTCCTCCAGCCGTGGGGTCAGTCCGGGGGCCCGCGTTCCCACAACGATCATGGACGCTCCCAGCTCGTGCGCCACCGTTGTCAGCACATGCGCAGGCTCGCCAGATCTGGTTTCCAGGGACCACTGCACCCCACCGTGTCCTAACGCACGGTTAAGCTGGTCCGTCAGGGAGGCAATTACCTTCGCGACGCCGTCG
>JABBNV010000001.1:0-10937 GCA_019352125.1 Acidobacteriota bacterium
AACGTCCACGCAGATTTCCGCAGAGGGCACCGGCAGTGTGGCCAGGACCAAGGCCCGTTTGGTCTTGGTGGGCACTGGATCCCGTGCCGAAATGTACATTCGGGCCATAGTGGGTGCGCACGCTAGTGTGGCCGAGCTGGTGGCCATCAGTGACGCCAATCCCGGGCGTGTAGAGCACTACCGCAGGCTAGCAGAGGATTTGAGTGCTGCGGGCCATCCCGGCGAAGTTCAGCTGGACACCTTTGAGCCGGCCCAGCTGACCGAATACATTCACGGCCATGGGATCGATCGGGTAGTCATCACCACACCCGATTACACCCATGCAGACTACATCGTTGAGGCCCTGCGGGCAGGTGCCGACGTCATCGTTGAAAAGCCTCTGACCATTGATGTGGAAGGCTGCCGCCGCATCAACGCGGCTATCGAGGAGACCGGGCGCAACGTCGTCGTCACCTTCAACTACCGCTATTCGCCTCGCAACAGTGCCCTGAAAGAGATTATCCAAAGTGGCGTGATCGGGCGCGTTACGAGCCTCGACTTCAGCTGGATGCTGGATACGGTGCACGGTGCTGACTACTTCCGCCGCTGGCACCGGGAGAAGAAGAACTCAGGTGGACTGCTCATCCACAAGGCCTCGCATCATTTTGACCTGGTTAACTGGTGGATCGATGATTCTCCCGCCCGCGTCTATGCTTCCGGCGGCCTTCGTTTCTATGGGGCCGAGAACGCCAACGCCCGCGGGTTGGGCGAGCGCCCGGCCCGAGGCACCGTGGACCGTGAGGTGCGCGATCCGTTTGCTTTGGACATGCGCGAAGACGACAAGCTGCGCGCTTTGTACCTGGATAACGAGAAGTTTGACGGATATCTCCGTGACCAGGATGTGTTCTCCCGCGGCATCACCATCGAGGACAACTTGGCCTTGACCGTGGATTACGACGGGGGACCCACCCTGAGTTATTCCCTCAACGCGCATAGCCCCTGGGAGGGCTACCGCGTCAGTGTTAACGGCACCGAAGGCAGGGCCGAGTTAGAGGTGGTGGAGCGCGCGGCCGTATTCAACAGTGCAGACTCCGGGACCGTAGTGGACCCCAGTGCCACTCCTATCGAGGAGGATGACGTGGTCCGCCGCAACGGTGAACGTCTAGTGGTCCAGCGCCATTGGGAAGCGGCCTACGAAGTGCCCATTCTCAATGGCGAAGGCGGACACGGCGGTGGTGACACTCTGCTGCTCTCCGATCTGTTCAATGGGCCAGGTGAGGACCCGCTGGGCCGCCCGTCCGGTTTCTTGGACGGCTTGCGAGCCGTTGCCGTGGGTATTGCGGGCAACGAGTCCCTGGCCACCGGGCTGCCTATTCGAGTTCCGGATCTGGGCCTCGGGGCCGACCTTGCCAAGGCTCCGCGAGGAAATATGGGAGAGACTCAGCGGTGACGAAAGTACTCATCACGGGAGGATCCGGCCGGCTGGGCCGCAGCGTGGTGGCGGGTTTTGCTGCGGCCGGGCACAGTGTTGTTTCGCTGGACAAGGATTCCCTGCCTGCGGAGCCCGTTTTTGATGGCGTGTTTCAGGAACCGGTGGACCTTCTTGACGCTGCAGCGGTGGCGTCAGCCATGCGTCGTCACGCCCCGGACGCAGTCATCCATTTGGCGGCCATTGCTGTGCCCTTCAGTGCTCCGGAGGATGTGATTCTCAAGACGAACATCATGCTGGCGTTTAACGTGATCAACGCTGCAACTGAACAGGGCGTTGGGCGCATTGTGACGGCGTCCAGCCCAACCGTGCTGGGTTACGGCAACCCTGCGGGCTGGCTGCCTGAGACTTTCCCCTTGGATGAGCGCACCGTGCCAAAGCCATGGAATGCTTATGCGCTCTCCAAACTGGTGGCGGAGCAGGTCATGCGGATGTTTGCCACTGCGCGGGGGGACGCGATTCGCTATGCGGCGTTTAGGCCCTGCTACGTCATCTCCCCGGAGGAATGGGAAGGGGCACCCACGCAGCAGGGACACACCGTAGCTGAGCGTCTGGTGGATCCGGCTCTGTCTGCGCCGGCCCTGTTCAACTATGTGGACGCCCGCGATGTGGCCGATTTCCTAGCGGTTCTCTTGGAAAAGATGGACGGCATAGAGAACGCCCAGACGTTTTTTGTGGGGGCAGCGGACGCGCTCGCCGTCGAATCGCTGAATACGCTGATGCCGGAGTTCCTACCCAGAAGTGAGGGGCTCGCCGCCGCCCTGACCGGGACCAGCCCGGCCTTCTCTATTGGCAAGGCACGCCAAGTACTGGGCTGGACGCCGAAACGCAGCTGGCGCACAGAGCTCACGGACACACGCAGCGCGGGCATTCTCGCCGCAGACGCACTCTAGGAGAACCACCATGAAATTTGAAGGCGTTCTATTCTTTCCCGTCACCCCGTTCACGGAAGACGGCAAGATTGATGTTGCGGTGCTCAAGGAGCACATTGCCTCCCGTCTGCCCTTTGGCCCAGGCGGAGTCTTCCCTGCGTGCGGAACTGGCGAATTCCATGCCCTGAGCGTGAGTGAGATTGCCACCGTGGTACGCGCCGCCGTGGAAGTGGTGGACGGATCGGTTCCCGTGATTGCTGGCGCGGGTGGTCAGTTGGGCCATGCGCTTGAAGCCGCTCGTGCAGCGGAGGAAGCCGGGGCAGATGGTTTGCTGGTGCTGCCGCCGTACTTGGTGGGGGCCCCAGTGGCTGGGCTGATTGCCTACATCGAGGCGATTGCTGGCGCCACTTCGTTGCCGGTGATCGTATACCACCGAGGCAATGCCCGGTTCACGGCCGCAGCTATGGTGCAACTCGCGGCCAATCCGAAGGTCATTGGCTTCAAGGACGGGCTTGGCGACGTTGGCCTGGCGCAGGAAATTGTCTCCGCCGTTCGCGCTACGGGCCGCGAGGACTTCCAGTTTTTCAATGGTCTGCTGACTGCAGAGCTCACTCAGGGTGCATACCGGGGACTCGGAATGCCGCTGTACTCCTCCGCCGCGTTTGCCATGGCCCCAGAGATTGCCACCGCCTACTACCGCGCCTACATTGATGGCGATGAGACGCGCCGCGAGGAGCTTCTCACGGGCTTCTACGCACCGCTGGTCCGCCTGCGCGACGAGACTCCCGGCTTTGGCGTCTCGCTGATCAAGGCCGGGCTGCGTCAAGCTGGGGTTGCTGTCGGTTCTGTTCGCCCCCCGCTGATGGACCCGACACCTGATCAGGAGGAACGCCTGGCTGCCATCCTGGCCAAGGGACATGCGGTAGCGCAGGGTCAGGCGTGAGGTTTTTTGACCAATGAGTGCCAAAATCACAGGGCTGCACACCCGCTTGCTGACGGTGCCGCTTCGGCGGAGTTGGGGTGCGGAGGCACCCGAGAATCACATCATCGCTACCACGGTAAAAACGGACGACGGCGGCACGGGTCACGGGTTTTCCTGGACACCGACCATTGGTCCTCAGGCCGTCAAGGCGCTGCTGGACAATGACATTGCCGCATTTGTTGTGGGACGGAGTGCGGACCCGGAACCGTTGTGGGATGCGCTGTGGATGCGCCTGCATGAGGCGGGTGGCGGGGGGCTGACCACCATCGCCATGGCCGGACTGGACCTGGCGCTGTGGGACTTGGCCGCCCGTAATGCTGGTATCTCGGTGCCAGGGCTGCTGGGCCAGCGCCGCGAGTCTGTCGAAGTGTACGGCTCCGGCGTGAACCTGCATTACACGCTCGAGGAACTTCTCGCGCAAGCGGAACGCTGGGTGGCTTCAGGGCACTCCGCCGTCAAGATCAAGGTGGGTAAGCCGGACATCGCGGAGGACGTTGAGCGGGTAGCCGCGGTCCGCAGCGTTATCGGCCCGGATCGGGCCCTGATGATTGACGCCAACCAGCGCTGGGATCTGCCCACCTCCATCCGAGCTCTCGCCCGGCTGGAACAGTTCAACCTCCATTGGCTGGAAGAGCCAATCCGTGCCGATGACCTCTGGGCGTACCGACGGCTCGGCAAGCACTCGAGCGTACCCATCGCGTTGGGCGAGAATGTGCACACTATCCAGCGATTCCGTGACTTCATTGATGCGGAGGCCGTGGACATTATCCAACCCAACATTGTGAGGGTGGGCGGCATCACGCCCTTCCGCAGAATTGTGGAATTGGCCCGCACCCATAGCATTGCCGTGGCACCGCACCTATTGCCTGAACTTTCCGGACAGCTGGCTCTCACTATGGCCAGCCCTGTGGCCGTGGAGGACGTGGAAGACGCGTCTTTTGAGCAGCTGGGTATCCTGGCCGGACCCTCGCCCGTCACTATCAGGAACAGCCTCCTGACAGGTACCGGCAGGCTAGGACTTGGCTTCGATTTTGTAGAGAGCGTCATTCCCCAATAGAAGGATCTATTTCGTGCAGACAGAAATGCAAGACCTCCAAACTTTGACGGCGGCAGCCAACGCGGCGGCCGGCCCGGCAGCTGCCGCCACGGACGCAGTGCGTGCATCATGGCTGGTTGCTGTGGCCGACGCGCTGGATGCAAACGCGGCTGAACTCGTGGCACTAGCCGATTCGGAAACTCGATTGGGCATCCCCCGGCTGACAGGCGAGGTGGCCCGCACCACGGCCCAGCTGCGCTTGTTTGCCCGTGTTATCACCGAAGGCTCCTATTTGGAAGCCGTGATTGATCACGCGAACGCGGATGCCACCCCGCCGTCGCCAGACCTGCGCCGCATCCTGCGTCCCGTGGGCCCGGTTGCCGTGTTCTCCGCGTCGAACTTTCCCTTTGCGTTCTCCGTGGCGGGCGGGGACACCGCATCGGCGCTCGCCGTGGGGTGTCCCGTGATTGTTAAGGCGCATTCCGGCCACTTGGAACTTTCCAAACGGACGGCGGAGATAGTTTCCCAGGCCCTCTCAGTTGCCGGTGCTCCCGAGGGCCTGTTCGCGCTGGTGGTGGGCCGTGAAGCCGGAACCGCGCTGGTGCAGGATCCGCTGATCAAGGCGGTGGGCTTCACCGGCTCCATTCCCGGTGGCCGCGCTCTGTTTGATCTGGCCGTTTCCCGACCAGAGCCCATCCCGTTCTATGGCGAGCTAGGAAGCCTTAACCCCGTGGTCATCACGGCGGGCGCATTGGCTGCCCGCAGCAGTGACCTCGCCACCGGCCTGGCAGGCTCTTTTACAATGGGTGCTGGCCAATTCTGCACCAAACCAGGCCTCGTCTTTGTTCCCGCTGGCACCACTTTCGGCGCCGAACTGGCCACCGCGAGCGCAGACAAGGGAACCGCGCCGATGTTGACGGACCGCATCGCGGCCGCCTATCCAAAGGGCCTGGAAGGGCTCGCTGGCCAGCCCAACGTTAAGGTGCTCAGTGGCACCACGGCTCAGGACGCTGAAGCGGATGGCGCCTCCGCCGTCGTCTTCTCCACCACCGCGGCCAACGTCATCGAGCGTCCTGAGCAGCTGCTTGAGGAGTGCTTCGGACCCACCACGTTGCTCATTGAATACGGCTCCCAGCCGGAGCTGGCCGAAGCCTTGGCTCTGGTTCCAGGAAGCCTGACGGCTACTGTACACGCCGAGGATGGCGAGGATGTGGCGGCGTTGGTGGAACAACTGAGCGGCCTCGCCGGGCGTGTGTTGTTCGGTGGATGGCCCACCGGAGTGGCTGTGAACTGGGCACAGCAACACGGTGGCCCGTACCCGGCCACCACGTCTCTCTTTACCTCCGTGGGGGCGACGGCGGTCCGCCGCTTCCAGCGTCCCGTAGCATTCCAGGACGCGCCGGAATCTCTGTTGCCCGATGCCCTGCGCGAGGACAATCCGCTGGGCATTCCGCGCCGTGTGGACGGCGTGCTCCAGCTCGGCTGACCCGGTGACGGGCACCAGCAGCCCGGTAACCGAGCTAGAGATTACAGCTGAAGAGTTACCGGGCGCTGGATACCGTTGACGGAGGTGGACGGCCAGCGGCTATCGACGCTCAACGGGCGAATGCCGTGGGAATCGAGCAGGACCGTGTCCTCAATCTTCACGCCGGGGCCGGAGGGGTTCCAGGTGAACGGCTGGTTGATAGCCACGGTATCCGTTACGGCATCGGCGGCGCGTGGGTCACGTCCCGCGTAACCTGCCGGCCCGCCCTGGTGGTGCAGCTGCCACTGCTTGGGTCCAAAGCCGTGAGTCACGTAGGAAGTACGGATTTCTGCCAGAATCTCGTTGATGGCTGCACCGGCAACAGTGGCGTTGAAAATGTCTGCTTCAACATTGGCAATGCGGGCTTCGGCGTCCAGCTCCGCCGGGGTCCCGTCGTCGAACCGCACCCAGCGGGTCACATTGGCAATCATGCCGTTGCGCCGCGCGCACACCACGGCCATGGCGCGTCGGCCCAGCGCGGACTCTGTGGGCAAGGGATGACGGAACGTGGAGCGGGACGCACCGTTGACCAGCAAAACAAGGGGATCAGCACCCGCGGCAACGATCCGTCCGGCCAGCGCGGCCGCGACTTCTCGTTCTGTGCTGTGCGGGGTTGCCGTGGACAATACCTCCGTCAGGATTCCGGCGGATTCCTCGCACAGCTGCGTAAAACGGGTCAGCTCCCCGGGCAGCAGGGACCGCCGAGCCAGACGGAGTGGGACTGCCAGCTCGGATTCAGAAGCAGGGGAGGCACCGGAACCGTACCAGCTGGCCACATCGGTCAGAGATTCGTGCCACGGGACCTCATGCAGGATGACGCCGTCGGGAAGCTCTTCGGCAGTGAGCCTGGCGGCTTCATTGTTGAACGTGGCGACGTGGTCCCCGTCGGCCGTCACTAGGACGGCTGCGATCGGATCACCCGCCAGACTGATGCCCATACGACCTCCGTCCAAGTACCAGCTGACGGCGGTATGGCTGGTCAGCAGCACCGAGTCGCGCCCCGCGGAATCCAGAATCTCCAGAACCCGGGAACGCTTGATGGTGCGGTCGGCTTCTGGCCGGCCTACAAGCTGGGGCGCAAGGTCAAGTGAAGTCATTTGGCACGCATCCATTCGTTGATCTGGTGGTCAGTGGGAAGGCCGTTGGCGATGGTAACCGCGATGGTGCGGGTTAGTGATTCGCCAGGCTGAAGGACGACGGCGGTGTCCCAGGCCAGCGACGATCCCACCCCCGGGTAGCCAGAGGCCCTGACAAACCATGGGTCGTTGGCTTCCGGTGGTGTCTGAAATATCAGGGTGGCCGGTTGTCCGGCGAAGTTGGCGGACCATGCGAGCCAGGGGGTGCGGCTGCCGTGGACGGCCTCTTCGCCCTGTGCCGTAGCCGTGCGGACGTTGATGCCATCAACGGGAGGAAAGCGCCAGAAGAACCCGCCGTAGCCGCCTTGATCCCGGCCGTTTGACCCGGGGCTTCCCAAGCTGATGGGCTCGGTATCGGCTGGAGTGAGGGTGAAGGACAGCGTCAGCCGCCAAGCAACTGCGTCAACGAGCTGCCACGACCACACACGGGTTTCGGCCAGCATTTTCGCGCCATCTGGCCCTGTCCACAACAGTTCTTCGACACGGGATTCCTCAGCGTTCGGAGTAGAGGACTCCGGAGACGAGAGGTCTTGAGAGGAGATCCGTTCAATCCGTCCATGATCCGGGCGCCACACGTAGCCGGCGTCCTCTCGGCGATACGTCCGTCCGCCCCAAAAATTCACGGCGTTGACGTCCTGCAGGGCCACGCCTACCCCAAGATGCCACACATGATCCAGCGGCATCGCATCCGTAACCACGACGCCGGACAAGGTCGTGACGGGGTGCAGGTAGGGGCGTGGCGAAAGCGTGGGCGCAACCCTCTCTCCGCTGATTTCTCGGGCAACTTCGGTGCCGGAAACCACTATCGTGTCCGTCGCGGAAGCGGGCCGCGCCCAAGGCGCGCCAATCTCGCTGAAGGTGGCCTGCGCCGTCGTCGCCCGTTGGATCCATTCGCTCACACCACTCACTACGGGATGTGCAGCGGTACCCTCACCTACCCAGTCCACGTAGTGGGTCGGGATGGGGGACGGGTCGGGAGCTGTGCGCACGGCCTCCAACACCCGCATAAAGGCTCCGCTATTCTCCAGCGAGCTTAGTAGGGGAGTGCCGGATGCGCGGTGGGCCAGGAGATTCTCCAGCAGGTCAGCGCGCGCGTAGCTCGTGCGCGTGGTCCCGGCCTCTGTGGTGATCTCCACAACGTCAGTGGTGTAGTAAAAAACGGCGGTACCAGCGGTGCCGTGAACGGTGACAAACGGTTCTTTCTGCTCCGGTGCGCACAGCGTCAAGGCGCAGACGACGGCGGGGCCCACCTTGGGTGTGATGCGCACGGTAGTGGTGTCATCACTCTCGACGTCGTTGGCGCGGTAGAGGTCAGTTTCTACTGTGTCGATGGATTCAGCAGACGTGATTCCAGCAATGAGTAGGGCAGTGGCCACCGCGTGGGCTAACGCGTTTGTGGTGACGCCGTCCACCACGTCATAGCCGTGCAGACTGCGTTTGCCAGCCCAGCCGGACCGTTGGAAGTATGCCCGATCGCGCAGCCAGAGGCCCGTGGCTGAGTAGCCCCGAATGGTGCCCAGGCTGCCATCGTGGATGATTCGCGCCAGGGCTGGCAGGGCCAGGGAACCTAGCGACTGGAAGCCTACCTGCACGGACCGTCCGGCTGCCGATGCGGCTGCGCGTAGTTCCTCGAACTGGCTCAGGGAAGCGGCAGTGGGCTTCTCCAGATAGACGTCGGCTCCCGCGGCCAGTGCGAGCAAACCGAGTTTGGCGTGCGTGTGAATCGGGGTGGCAATAATGACGACGTCGGGGCCGAGGCCACTATCCAGGAGCTCGTCGAGTGCGTGGAATACTTCCACACCGTCCCCAAGGCGGCCGGGCGCGGGCGGGTTGGGGTCTGCAATGGCCACCAGTTTCAATTTGCCTGCGGCCTGGAGCCGTTCCAGGTTGGCCAAGTGGTGAGCGCCGAAACCGTGCACGCCAGTCAGGGCTATGCGCGGCACATCGGTGCCGACGCGAGAGGTTGCCGCGGCAGCGGCTTGTTCCGGGGTGACCATGGGTGGGGTCCTACTCCTGCTAGTACGTCAACGTCAATTCAGAAATTCACTCTACGCGGGAAAGCGCTTTCTCGCTCGTGTTTTGTTGTTAGTGGTGTCGTTGCGTCGGTGAAGAGTGGTTGGATCGGTGCTGCGTGGGGCGATTGAACGCCTCGTGAACCCTAGTGCTCGGGGGCTCTCTGGAGGTGGGTGAGTAGCCAATTTATGAAACGTGTCAAAAAATGGTTGACGCCATGTCTGTGCCGGTGCTATTTTTTGGAAAGCGCTTTCATGACCGTGAAGTGCGACACAGTGCGGTGTCCGCAGGCGAAGGGATGGTAAGAGGTGAACAGCACTTTGACTGCGAAGGCATACTCGCTTTTTGACACCTTGGCGTGGATCGCCTGCCTTAATCTCCTGTGGCTCGTTTTCTCTCTTCTTGGCCTGTTCTTCTTCGGAGTTGGGCCTAGCACTGTGGCTGCTCATGATTTAGTCCGTCGCCGTGTGCGCGGGGATGTCTTTCCCCCACTGCGGACCTTTTGGCGCAGCTACCGCCAGAATTTCATCAGGGGCAATGCCCTGGGGCTGCCGGTTCTCCTGGTCGGCGCCATGCTGGCGGTGAACTGGGTGAATTTCTCCGCCCACGCGGGTTTCGCGCCGCAATTTATCTCCGTCGTGGTGCTGGTGCTCGCGCTGCTGTTCGCGGCAACCGTCTGCTACATGTTCCCCCTGTATGTCAGGTACGAGCTCCCGGTGCTCCACTATGTTTCTAAGTCTTCCAAATTTGCCTTGACCCACTTGGCTGGCACAGTGCTCCTTCTGGTGGTGACTGTTGCCATTGGCTACGCGAGCCTTCGGTTGCCGGGGCTCATTCCGTTCTTTAGTTTCGGCGCCTGGTTTTATGTAGTGGGGTGGCTGTGCGACAAGTTCTTCGAACAGAACGACGCCTCAGTAGCTGCCGCTGAGAATGCTGCCGACGTGGTTCGCGGGGCCGCTCGTGGGTGAGTTGTTCAACGGCCGTCTACTGTATGGGGCTGCCGTCTACCCTGAGGTGTGGGACGCGGATGTTTTTGCGGCGGATGCTGCCCATATGTCCAGGCTGGGAATGAACGCGGCCAGACTGGGTGAGTTCATGTGGTCCACGCTTGAACCCGAGGCGGGCCGGATTAATCTGCAGCCTGTCGATGACGCCTTGGGTATCTTGGCACGCAACGGCATCTCGGTGATCCTGTGCACGCCCACGGCCACGCCGCCTATTTGGCTCACCCATGGCCACCCGGAGCGGCTTCATGAAACGGCCGACGGCGTTGTGCTGGGTCACGGTTCCCGGCACCATGTGTGCATTGCCAATCAAGCCTTCCGTGAACGAGCCGCAACTATTTCTGGTGCGCTGGCGGCAACCTTTGGTGCTGATTCCCGCATTATTGCTTGGCAACTGGACAACGAGCTTAAATCCCACGTTGCCAGCTGCTATTGCGTCACCTGCCGTGGACTATGGGCAGAGTGGCTCAAAAATACCTATCAGGAGGTTGAGCTGCTCAACCGACGTTGGTCAACCCGGATATGGAGTGAATCGTATCAATCCTTCGATCAGGTCCCTCTGCCTGGTCCCACACCGTTCTTGCACAACAGCTCGTTAGTGACCGCGTTTAGTCGCTTCAGCCAGGAATCAGCCAGCAGCTTTGTCGCGGAGCAGGCCGCCCTCATTCGCCAGCACAGTGGCCACCCCATCACGCACAACAGCGGCTTTGGATTTGCTTTGGACAACCAAGAGCTCTATGCGAGTCTGGACTTCTCTAGCTTTGACACGTACCCCGCCGCGGACAACTACCCGGCGTTCCTGATGAACTTGGATTACTTCGGGCACTTCGGGGACGCGGGCAGCACTGTCTTGATGGAAACCAGTACCAGTTACAGCGGGTCGCTGGCAGGTTACGGTCGG
>JABBNV010000001.1:10947-22629 GCA_019352125.1 Acidobacteriota bacterium
TCGGCCACATCCGCAAGGGTTCGTGGAGGCAGAGGTTTTTGCCACGTTTGCCGCCGATGCCCGTGGCTTCCTGTTTTGGCCTTTTCGACAGCACAGCGGTGGCAGCGAACAGCCCCACGGCGCCGTGGTCAGTCCATGGGGAGCGCCCACTATTGGGTACCGTGCGGCCGAAGCTGCGGGTACATTGCTTGAAAAGTTGCGTCCCTTGCTGGACGGAGGCGAAGCAGTGGCCGCGCCCATTGCCATCACGTATTCTGACCGTGCACGGACGTTCATGTCCACGGAATCCGGCGGGAAACTGGACTACCGGGGTGTGCTCTCCGGCATTCACCATCGCTTTGTGCAGGCTGGCATCCGGCGTGGTCTCCTTCCTGAGTCTGCTCCGCTGGAGGGTCTCAAGGCCCTCTTTACGCCCTATGTGCATCACCTGGACGCGGAGTTTCTAGCACAAGTCACCAGCTGGGTTCAGTCGGGTGGCACCTGGGTAGTCGGCCCCGGTACGGGCGACCGCGACATGGACCACGGTTGGCGGACGGACTCCGTCCTTGGTGCAGTTGAACCCCTGGCCGGTGTGCGAGGTGTCTACCACTTCCCGGCCACCGGTTCGGGGACCACCGGGCAGGCCTGGGGGTGGGAGGGGCCATTGTCTGGTATGTCCACCTTCGTGGAAACCACGACGGCGCGTGCCCTGGGAACCGTGATCTCCGGCCCCGCAGCGGGGCTTGCCTTCATTACAGAGAATTCCGGCACACCGGAAACCGGCGCCGGACGCGTCATCGTGCTAGGTTCCCTGCCGGATGCGGCCAGCGGCACTGAGCTCTTGGACGCCGTCATAGAGCACGTGGCTGCCGAGGTTTGCCCGCGCAGCGGCCGGGCCGGCGGCAACGGCGTTGTTGAATATCAACGCCGCCACGACGGCCGCTTGCAGCGTTGGCTGGTCAATATGGGTTCCGCCGCCGTGGATGCACACCTGCCCCAGCCCGTCTCTGAATTGTTGTCCAATGTGCACCTGCCAGCAGGAAAGCACCGCTTGGAACCATACGCATACATAGTCACTGAGGAGCAAACATCATGAAATGGCTCGAACATGCACCTACCACGGGCGGTGGAACCATGTATGGTCACCCGTGGAGCCGCGGTGAATTGCCCTCCGCAGCGGTTGCTGAACTGGTGCTGCCGGAAACTGACTGGCCACACGAGGCCCGGCCGTTGTCCTACTGGCCGGACGGCAGCGTGAAGTGGACAGCCCATTCGGCGGTGGTCCCGGTCGGTGCTGACGCAGCCAAGCTGACACCCAAGCGCGGCACGGGAGGCAAGGAGGCCAGCAAACCAGCGTTGGCCCGCCAGGAGGCAGGATCCATTGTTGTTGATACTGGAGCCATTCGCTTCGAGGTGCTGAACAAGGGGACCGCCATTACCGGTCAGGTTCGCGATCCAACAGGCGCCTTGCTCGGGGACGCGCTACGGCTTGTGGTGAGTACAACGGCGGGGCATCCCGACGCCGTCGTATGTGTTGACAGCGCCGCAATTGAGACCATTGGCGCGGTTCGCAGTGTCGTCAAATCGGAAGGTTCCGTGCAGCTGGATGGAACCGTGCTGATGAAATTTGTGCTGCGGCTGGCCGTCTTTGCCGGGCAGCCTACGATTCACATCACGCAGACGCTTCTATTCACTGACGCGGCCAAGGACCGGATCATTAGCGGGATCGGGCTGCGACTGGACCGGCCCATGACGGGCGAGCTCCACAACCGGCACGTCAGTTTCGCGGGTGATACCGCCGTCTACACCGAACCTGTCCAGTCCCTCTACAGCCGCCCGTTCAGCGCCGTGAACAATGTCTACGCCGCGCAACTGGTGGGCATACCTGTGGCCCCGGATGCTGAAACGGAGCGCCTGTTCAGCATTGGTGTGCAGAACGCGGTCTGGGGCAACTACCTCATCACACAAGAATCAGAGGACTATTTCCGCGTTGAGAAGCAATCTCGTGATCGGTTGGCTCCGGTGCGGGTGGGCAAGGGTCATCGCAGCAGTGGGCTGATCTACGCGGGAGACCCAACGGGTGGTGTAGCAGTGTCGCTGCGCGGCTTTTGGCAGAAATTCCCGGCTGCCCTGGAAGCTGACGACGTAGAAGGAGGGACGGCGGCCCTTACAGCCTGGAGCTGGGCCGAGTCTGTTGGGCCCATGGATCTGCGCCACTATGCGGCCGAATGTTTTGTGGACAGTGCCTACGAAGGTTTTGACGAGCTGCGGGCCACACCGGAAGGTATCGCCAATACCTCGCACATCACCTTTGACTTTCTGCCGGCTCGGCACGACGGCGGCCGGCCCGCCGAGCTATGGACACTTGCTCAGGAACGGCAATTTCCCGTTCAGGCAGTGTGCTCGCCGAAAACCTATTATGACTCCCGCGCGATTGGCGTTACGTGGAGCCTGCCCCAACAATCGGAGCCAAGTTCCGCCCGCTCCCAGGTGGAGCAGCGGCTGGCTGGCCTCATCGACTTCTACTCCGCAGAGGTGGAGCAGCGTGGCTGGTTTGGCTACTGGAACTACGGGGACTTCATGCACACGTACGACCAGTATCGGCACCAGTGGCGTTATGACATGGGTGGCTATGCCTGGGCCAACAATGAACTTGCCCCCAACATGTGGCTCTGGCAGTACTTCCTGCGCACTGGAGACGCCACCACCTTCCGGATGGCGGAGGCCATGACCTGGCACAGCGCCGAGGTGGATCGGCATCACAGCGGCGACTACGCCCAGCTGGGGTCACGCCACAACGTCTCTCACTGGGGTTGCGGCTGCAAGGAGGTACGCATCAGCATGGCGGGGCTGCACAAGTACTACTACTTCCTGACCGGAGACGAACGGATGGGGGAGCTCCTCTCCGAAGTCAGGGATGCCCAGAACGCCTTGGACCGGCTGGATCCCATGCGCGAATTCTACGACCGTCGCCAAGGCCGCACCCACATCCGCATTGGACCGGACTGGGCCGCGTTGACGTCGAATTGGTTCGTGGAATGGGAGCGCACGGGGGATCCTCAGTGGCGGGATCTGATCACCAAGGGAATCGAACAGATCAAGGCAATGCCCATGGGGTTGCTCTCCGGGCCCACCCTTGAACTGGAGACCGCCACTGCGGATCTGCACCATATGCACCTTGGTACCAACGGCGGATTTCACATGATTATTGCCTTTGGTGCCCCGCAGGTGTGGATGGAAATTGCCGAGGTGATGAACCACGGCGATTTTGCTCGCATGCTGGCTGAGTTCGGCCGTTTTTACGCCCTTTCGGACGCTGAGAAGCGAGCCCAGAGCGGCGATGTGCTTGACGACTCATTTTTTGCGTGGCCACCGATGGCCAGCGGAATGATGGCGTTCGCTGCCAAGTACTACAACGACGCTGCGTTGGCACAAAAAGTTTGGGACATCCTGCTGGAAGACACCCATGGCGGCATGTCTCGTCCATTCAAAGACTCCCTGCTCGAGGCGCAGTCCTGGGCGCCCGTTTTGGAGTACCCGCAGATCTCCACCAACTGGGCATCCCAATGGTGCCTGAACGCGATGCTTGCCCTGGAGCTGATTGGCGCGCCGGGCGAGTTTTCCACCGCTACCACCTGATTTTTATCCCTACCCACCGAACACTCATCGCAATATCCAATCCACTACTTGCTACTAACACAGAAGGAATACAGCAATGACGCTTACTACCTGGAATGCCATCAACACGCCCTTTAGCCGACGGACGCTGCTGGGCGGTGCCATCGCCTCGGCCGCACTGGGGCTTACCGCCTGTAGTGGCGGCGGAAATAGCACGGCCACAGCATCGGAGCTAAGCACCGTCAAGATCATGGCTCCCTTCTTGTCGACGCAGGCTCCAACTGCTGACAGTGCTGTTCAGAAGAAACTCGAATCATTGATGGGCAAGAAGATTGACATCACCTGGGTGCCCAACTCGTCTTACGCAGACAAAACAAATATCGTGCTCGCAGGCAGCGACCTGCCGCACATCATGGTGGTCCAAACCAAGTCTCCGAGCTTTGTGAAAAGCGCCGAATCCGGTGCATTCTGGGAACTGACAGACAAGCTGAAGGACTATCCCAACCTCAACACCAACCAACCGGACATCCAACTGAATTCAAGCGTCAATGGAAAGGTCTACGGAGTCTTCCGGTCGCGGGCGCCCATGCGAACTGCCGTTATGTTCCGCAAGGACTGGCTGGACAAGCTTGGATTGAAGGTCCCCACCACCACGCAGGAACTTTACGAGGTTGCCAAGGCATTTACCGAGGGGGATCCCAACGGCGACGGAAAGGGTGACACCACCGGGATTGTGATCCCCAAGTGGGGCGGACTAGGTACCAACAGTCCTTATGACGTGATGGAGGAGTGGTATGGCGCTGGCAACCGTTGGACTGAGCGAGACGGCAAGCTAATCCCCAGCTTCGAGACCTCTGAGTTTCTTGACGCGAATCGCTTTATCAAGAAGATGGTTGATGAAAAGCTCATCAACGCGGATTTTGCCACGTACGACAGCACCAAATGGAATGACGCCTTCATCAATGGCAAGGCAGGCATCATTATCGACGTGGATTCGCGCATCAGTCAGCTGATCGGGCTCTTTAAGGCTGCGGATGCTTCCACATACCAAAACAAGGTTGCTTACACGGGTAATTTGAAGGGGCCGGACGGAAAACTTCATGCCCACCCCTCGGACGGTTATGCAGGGTTCCTCTCGATCCCCAAATCCACAGTGCGAACCGAGGCGGACCTCAAGAAGGTTCTTGACGTGTTGAACACCATGAACGACAAGGACGTCGCTGTTTTGATTAACAACGGCATTGAGGACGTCAACTTCAAGCTCGTGGACGGGAGAGCGGCTACTATCACGCCGCCGACTCCGGAGAGCAAGGCGGTCTCCGCGGACATCGCGAGCTACTCCCAACTGGGCACCAACGTCAACGGCAACCACTTCTACGACGTCAAGCAGGCCTCGGATTACGAGCAGAAGGTCTATGACGACCGTGTGAAGCTGATGGCCGATGACTTGAAGAGTGCCGTGTATAACCCTGCGGCTCCCTATATCTCTGACACCTATGTGGCCAAGGGAGTGCAGCTGGACAACATTGTTGCCGATGCGCGCATCAAATACTTGGCGGGGCAACTTGACGAAAACGGTTTGAAAGATGCCATCAAGCAGTGGGACACCGCCGGTGGAAGCAAGGTCAAGGACGAAATCAACAAGCTGTGGCAAGAGAATAAGAAATGACGGCGACCGTCGTCGAGGCCAAAGCACGGAGGCGGTCAGCAACGCCGTCGCCCGCCCCCGTGCGGCGGCGTAGTTTCGCCGTCCGATTTGCGCATTACAAGTGGCTGTACCTCCTGATGCTGCCGGGCCTGGCATACTTTGCCATTTTCAGGTACGGGCCGATGTATGGCGTATCCATTGCGTTCAAGGACTTCGTTCCCTATCTTGGCGTGAACGGTAGCCCTTGGGTCGGTTTTGCGAATTTCACCGAGTTTTTTAGTGATCCTGATTTTCCGAGGTTGCTGGGCAACACGCTGATCCTGGCGGGGTTGAGCTTGGGAATTGCATTTCCGCTGACCATCGTGATGGCCTTGCTGCTCAACGAAGTTCGGCTCACTATCCTGAAGCGGACTGTGCAGACACTGGTTTACATCCCGCACTTTTTGTCGTGGACCATTGTGGCGTCGTTGAGCTTCTTGTTGTTCTCCCTGGATGTAGGCCCGCTATTTCATTTCGTTAACGGCATTTTGGGCACGCACATTGACTTCTTGTCCGACCCGGCGTGGTTTAGGCCGCTGATTGTCCTCCAGGACATCTGGAAGAACACCGGGTGGGGGACCATCATCTTTCTGGCCGCACTTGCCGGGGTGGACCAGAACCAGTACGAGGCAGCGATTCTTGATGGGGCAGGTCGTTTTCAGCGCATGTGGCATGTGACCCTGCCCTCCATCCGCAGCACCATTGTGGTGATGCTGATTCTGGCGATCGGGCAAATGCTCAATACCGGCTTTGAGCAGATCTATCTGATGACCAATGCGCTCAACCGGGGAGTTGCAGACGTCTTTGACACCTATGTCTACTTTGTGGGCATTACTCAGGGCGCATACAGCTACAGCACCACGGTGGGCCTGTTCAAATCCTTGGTAGGCATTGTGCTCATCTTTGGCACAAACTGGCTGGCCAAGCGCTTCAATCAGAGCGGACTGTTCTAATCATGAAAATACACAACACCACGGGCGGCCGCATTTTTGACGGGGCGAACTATGTGTTTTTGACCTTGATTGGCATTGTGACGCTGCTGCCGTTTGTCTACGTAGTGGCGGGATCATTTGCCACGGAAGTGGAAATCACACAGCGGCCGTTCTTTGTCTGGCCCAACCACATTTCCTTTGACTCGTACGCGTATATTTTCTCGACTCCGGCTTTTACCCGAGCCTTGATCACCACGGTGCTTGTCACGGCAGTGGGGACGGCGGTGCAGTTGTTGCTGACTGTCACCATGGCGTACCCGCTTTCGAAGAGGGCACTGCCCGGGCGGAGATTGATTCTCAATCTGGTGGTATTTGCCATGGTTTTTTCTGGTGGGATGATCCCAACGTTCTTGCTGGTGAAGGATCTAGGACTGCTGAACAATTACTGGGCGTTGATCCTGCCTGCGGCGATCAATCCGTTTAGCTTGATCATCATCAAGAACTTCTTCCAGGAACTGCCTCAGGAACTGGAAGAGTCGGCCAAAATGGATGGCGCTACGGAGGTTGGGGTGCTGTGGCGGATACTCTTGCCGCTGAGTAAGCCAGTGCTGGCGACGTTCGCATTGTTCTATGCGGTGGGGATTTGGAACGACTTCATGTCCCCGCTGCTGTATCTCAATGACAACAGCATGTGGACCCTGCAGATGTACCTCCGGCAGGTAACAGCGGCTAGTGATCTCATCGGCAGTGGGCAGCAAGTTGATCCCAACTTCATTCCACCCACGCAAGGGGTGAAGTTCGCCGTCATTGTTGTGGCGACTCTACCCATCCTTGTGTTCTATCCCTTCCTGCAGAAGCACTTCGCTAAGGGTATGCTCATCGGCTCTGTCAAGGGCTGATAGCCCACCCCTCAAACGGAAGGATGCGACGCGTATGAAAATTCTCCTCGCTGGCGATTCCACTGTGGCCAACGCCCGCACTCAGGAATACCCCATGTCCGGCTGGGGCGCCGAACTGGCGCCGTTGGTCCATGGCTGGGGTGCAGTGCACAACTTCGCCAAGGGCGGTGCGAGCACGGAGTCTTTTCGGGAGGAAGGGCTGTGGGAGCAACTGTTGGATCTGGCGACGGAGGGGGATCTAGTCCTGCTGCAATTTGGGCACAATGATCAGAAGCAGCAACATCTGGCCGCTAGCACCGGCTACACCGCCAATCTGCTGCGCATGGTGGATGAGATCCGTGGCAAGGGCGCAGTACCGGTCATCTGCACTTCTGTGGAGCGGCGGAACTTCATTGCGGGGTGCCAGACTGCCACGCTGTTGGAGTATGCGGAGGCGGCCAAGTCCTTGGCCGAGCGCGAAGGCCTGGCCTGCATCGACCTGGAAGCCTGGACAACGCGGCTTTACGGCGAGGCAGGAGAGGAAGGGTCCAAAGCTTATTTCACCTTCCTGGCTGTGGGCGAGAATGCCCACTGGCCGGATGGCTTGGCGGATAACACGCACTTTAACCGGTGCGGTGCAACAGTCGTCGCAGCCCAAGTTGCGGGGCAACTCGCTGCGCTTGCGGCTCGGGCGGTTCCCACGCAATGACCGGGCTGCGCATCACGGAGAATCCCGTGGAGACCGCACAGCCGGAGCTTCTGTACAGTAATTCGCTTTCCGCCGATAGCATGTCCAACTGGATCCGTGAGGGACCAGTCGCGATAACTGATGGATGTGACGGGGTGGTGCTTTCCAGCACCGTGGATGCAGATCTACTGGGGGACCACGCCCACTTCACCGTGTGGTGCCCGCAGAAATTCCCGGACCGGATCCGCGTCAATTGGGAATATCGGCCCGTCGCCGGGGCTGGCCTTGCGATGGTTTTCTTCGGTGCGCAGGGAGCCAGCGGTGTGGACCTATTCTCGCCGGAGCTCGCCACGCGTACTGGCTACTATCCGCAGTACCACTCATCGGATGTCAATGCCCTGCACATCTCCTATCAGCGGCACAAGCATGCATCGGAGCGAGCCTTCCGAACCTGCAATCTTCGCAAGAGCGCTGGCTTTCATCTCGTTGCACAGGGCGCGGACCCGCTGCCCAATACGGAGGACGGCGAAGGTTATTACGACGTCGAACTTCTCAAGGATGGACCGCACGTTACCTTCGCGATCAATGGACTTATTCTCTTGGATTGGACGGACGACGGCGTAACAACGGGCCCCCCGGTGGGCGCCGGATACTTGGGATTTCGCCAGATGGCGCCGCTGCAAGCCGCGTACCGCAACTTGAGCGTAAGGCGAGTGGGGCCGTAGCTCGGTTGGTTAGCCTGCTGTGCTCGCCCGCACCACCAGTTCGGGCTTGAACACTACCGAGCGAGGCTTGGCTTCGGGATTCTCAAGCTGTTCTGTCAGCAACTCCACGGCGGTTCGGCCAATCAAGGCCGTCGGCTGTCGAACAGAGGTCAGGGCCACCACGGCTGAGGCGGCAAAGTCGATGTCGTCATAACCTGCCAGAGCCATATCCTCGGGGATTCGCAGCGTATGCAGCATGGTCACTGACTGCATCACGCCCAGAGCCAGGAGGTCATTGGCACAGAACAGGCCGTCGGGGAGTAATGCACGGTCGCGGCGCACCAGCTCATCACCGATACTTCGGCCGGCCATTACCGTCAGATCATCTGCTTGCAGCACTTCCAACGTGGCACCGGAAACCTCGGCAACGGCCTTCTCGGCACCGGCAAGACGGTCCCGGACCTGGTGGAAATGTTGCGGCCCGGCCACGTACGCGATGCGACGTCGGCCCAAGCTGAGCAGGTGCGCCGTGGCTAGATAACCTCCGGAGGTGTCATCGACGGAGACAGAGCTGAACTCGCCGTTGCCGGCCGGGCTGTCCACCAGAACTACTTTGGTGCCCCGCGCAGTCAGGGATGCCAGCCGTGTGTCGATGTCCCCCGTGGGCGAAATGAGGACCCCCTCACTCTTTGTTCCTCAAACAGGTCAACGTAGTGGAGCTCACGCTTCGGGTCGTGTCCACTATTGCCCAGTACGACGGCGTTGCCCCCTTCAGCAGCGGCATCCTCTGCTGCTCTGGCTACGGAGGAGAAGAACGGGTTGCCGATGTCCAGCACAATGAGCCCGATGGTGCGGCTCTGCCCCGCCCGCAGCTGCCTTGCGACGTCGTTGCGCACAAACCCAAGCTCCACAATGGAGTCCAGGACGCGAGTTCGTGTCTTCGAGGCCACCCTGTCCGGGTAGTTCAGAACGTTGGATACGGTGCCTACAGCCACGCCTGCATGGCTGGCGACGTCCTTGATGCTTGCTGCGCGCATGCTCACTCTCCGCTTCCGCGCCCCTGAAAACTTCCGTGGGACGGTGGTGTACGTTTCTTCTCGCCCGATTCTACGTTGAACCGGTTCAAAAAACGTCCGCGGTGGTCGAGCCTGATGCCCGCCAGGCTACGGGCTCGACCACTGCGGCTACTTTGCGGCGGAGCTGATGAGTCCTTCGGCTTCGGCCTTGAACGCTTTCGCGGCTGCGGCAGGATCCTTGCGATTGAACAGCACGTCGTCCACATAGCGCAGGGACACGTTGCCAAGGGTGCCTGTTCCCACTGGCGGAACAGCCGGAGTGAAGGATACGTCCGGCTTGATCGCCTTGAGGAAGTCGCCAACGGATTTGTCTGTTGGCTTCAACAGGGGCGCAATGGCTGCCTGCATCTTGGGGTCCGGCGGGAAGCCTCGGTCGGTCAGCTGCAGCTTGGCTGCGTCCACGTCGTTGATGAGGTAGTTGAGGAACTTGACGGCCGCATCGGCATTTTTGGTCCGGGCTGAGGCAGACCAGAACATGGAGGGCTTGTAGTACATGGCGGCTTTCTTGGAGTCGCCGGCAACGCTCGGTGGGCGCAGGATCTTGATTTCGTCCTTCGAAGCCGAGCTTAGGGAACTTACCTGATTGGTCCACCACCAGGACATGGCCAACTGGCCCGTGCCGGCGAGGGTCTGTTCCACGGCTGCTGTGGCATCTTCCGAGTTCTGCGAGGCGGAGGGGCCAGCCTGGGCATCGCGCTGCTTGAGGATGCGTTCGTAGAACTTCTGGAGCGTCCCCTCTGTGAAGCCGAGTTTGCCGTCGTTGGTGTAGAGAGTCTCGCCATTCTGGCCGAACCAGAGAGTCAGGGCTGCCTCTGTGCCACCGTAAGCGGCGCCGTAGGACTTCTTGGTCGATTTCGCAGCGGTCTGGGCAGCAATCTTGATGTAGTCATCCCAGGTCCACTTGGTATCGTCCGGAATCTCCACACCGGCTTCCTTGAAGACTCGCGTGTTGGCCATGATCACGTACGCATTTTGACCAGTGCTGACGCCGTAGAGTTTGCCTTTTACCTGGCCTGACTTCAGTGCGTCATCGCCGACGCCGCTGGTGTCGATGGACTTTTGTGCGCCCAGGTCCAGCAGTGCGCCGCGTCCGCCGTACTCCGCAATGTACTGCTGATCCATCTGGAGAACGTCCGGCATGGTATTTCCAGCAGTCTGGGTGGCCAGTTTGTCCCAGTAGCTAGCCCACACCCCGGGCTCGCCCGAAACCTTGATTTTGGGATTGGCACTCTGGAAGGCACTGATCTGCTTATTGGTGTAGGCGTTTCGGACGTCGTTGCCCCACCACGCGAAGCGGAGGTTGCCGCTAGGATCCGGATTTGCGGTCGAACTACTGCTGCGACTGGTGCCGCAGGCACTGAGGAGTCCAACGGCGGCCATTCCCAATGCTGCCTGCCCGAATCGGCGGCGGCTCATATCTGTACTCAATTGATCCTGCTTCCTTGCATGTTGAAATCAAATGAACGAGTGGAAACTCAGAAAGCGTTTTCTCTGAAACGATATTATGTTCAACCGGCGGTGGCGTCAAGCATTTTTGTGACGTAGCTCATAAGTTGTGTAGCGGTCCAAGCCTCACCGCGCAGCCACTTCGGCCCATCCGTGCCCCTCAAGCCAGCGGGCGCAGAGCATGGGCCATGCGCTGGCGCCGGCTTGCTCGCGCGCCAGGCCTAAGCCGTGGCGCCCCTCAGGGAAAACATGAAGCTCAAAGGGAACTGAGTTTCTGGCCAGAGCGCCCGCAAAGGCTAGGGAGTTTTGCACCGAAACGGCGCCGTCGTCCGCTGTATGCCATAAGAAAGTAGGGGGAGTGGCGCTGTCCACGGCCAGCTCTGCGGACAGCCCTCTTCGCGTAGGCAGTGAGGCTGCTGGCCCCAGGAGTGATTCCACAGAACCAACATGGTAATCGCTGACCATGGAGATGACTGGGTACGCCAATACGGAGAGGTCGGGCCGGTCTATGACTTCGTCGGGGTGTTCATCAGCGCTCACCCCGGTGGAGAGTGTCGCGGCAAGGTGGCCACCTGCGGAGAATCCCAGCACGCCAATTCGGGCGGTATCAACGCTCAGTCCGGAAACTCCTGAGCGCAGCCACGCCAGTACCGCTCGGGTGTCTCTGAGTGGGG
>JABBNV010000001.1:22639-25897 GCA_019352125.1 Acidobacteriota bacterium
AGAACTAGGAAGACGGGCCCGTGGGCAAGCTCGGGTGGACAAAAGGCCTCAAACCACGGAGCATTACGTGGCGGGGCCGCGGCTGGGGCTATGCCACTAGCCTGCACTTCGTAATACGGATTCATGCCAGTTCCCGTCTCAAGAAGGCGAAGGCCTCCCGCTGCATATGGACTGTGAATTCATGCCCCACGGGCCAAAAGGAGCCCGTATAGGCGCTGCCGTGCAGTGCGGACAGCGCCCGGTGGGCAGCCCGCATCCCCGCTTCAGGGAAGAGTGGGTCTTTGCTTCCATACTGGACCAACAGTTTCTCTGCATCGGCCAGGGCTGTGAAGGATGGCCAGTCGCCCAATCGCGCCAGTCCGGGAGTCTGCAACAGCCACGAGTGGGCGTCCAAATAGGCCGGAAACAGAGATTCAAAAGTGGTCATCATGGCAGTCACCACATAGCTCCGGATGGCAGGGGAGAGTGCCGCCAGAATCAGAGCTCGACCCCCGCCGCCGGAGAAGCCTAGGCAGCCAAGCCGTTCCGGGTCAACGCCGGGAAGCGCCGCCAGAACGGAGAGCGCGGCAAGGTCGTCATGGGCCACGGTCCCAGCCAGGCTTGTGCCAGCCGTGCCGGACGCCTTGGCTACGGTGTCTTCGTGGAATGCCGCAGCAGCGTTGTACTCCTGGGCAGCGGAGGGCGTCCTGTTCTGCTCGCTCCATTGCGCGCGACGCCCCGCCATGGCGTCCGCAGTCCGCCATGGCGGGGCGTGGAGGTTGAATCGGCGGCTGCCCCAGGAAAATGTGTCGTGGGCGAGTACGGCAAAGCCATCCCGGGCCAACTCTGTGGCTAGCGCCCGTCCGCCGTAACCAGCGTGTCGACTCGGATCCGTGGTATTCGATTCGGCCACCCACCCCGGTGCTGCGGAGGGGTCGCTTCGGCCGGGCGGGAATTCCACTAGCCTGCTGGCCCCCGTGTACTTGTTGCCACCGTGACAATGCAGAGCCAGAACCCCCGGCAGCAACCCGACGCTGCCAGAAGGCTTGATCAGCCATGCGCGGGTTGCCGGGCCAAAGCCCAACTGCCAGTGAAGCTCGGAGGTGGTGACGCCGTCGTGCGTCTCCTCCCAATTCTGCGAGACGCGCGGAGTGCGTTCCGGGGCGGGCACGCCCAGAGCTGACGCGAGTGGCCGGGAAGCCTCGGGGACTGCGGTGAGTGGATGATGGCGGGCATAGCCGGGCCAATCCTCGTACCCGGGAATGGCGCTGGGGCGTGCTGCGGCCTTCATGAAGTCCTTCCGCGATCCCAATTCATGGCCGTGGTGGTGGGTACCGAGGGCCGATGCGCTGAAGGTAGCAAAGGAACTTGGATGGGTCAAGAAAACGCTTACTCATCACCTCCGAAACTTTTCTCACCGTAGGTTTCGTGACTGCTGGGCAGGTTCACTGGATAGCGGTTTCCCATATTTTGTCACGATCGCTGTACAGACTCCGAGAAAACGTTTACTTTGGAGTAAGCATTCTCCAATATGTGACGTGGCTCTCGTCCGGAACGGCTTGTGTGGCAAGTGGTCGAACGGGGTTTCGGTGCCGATGCCTGAGTCACCGATCGCAAATTGCCGAGTATTGAATAATCCAACTCTTAATGAAACGAGGAGGTTTGCATGAGGCCTCACCACCTGGCCGGAACATTCGCCGCCAGCCCCATGCAAGACGCCCGGACCCTAGTGAAAGGGGTGAGCCCGTGAGCGCATTGGGTGAACTCTCCAAAATAAAGCGCCGTAAAGGGCCAAAGAGCGCTGCTGAAAAGCGCGACGAACGGCGGGACAACAAGGCAGCCTATATCTTCCTGCTTCCATGGCTCGTTGGGCTGCTTTTCATCACTATTGGCCCGATGATCGCCTCCTTGTACCTTTCCTTCACTGACTACAACCTGCTGCAGTCGCCAAACTGGATCGGGCTGGACAACTTTATCCGCATGTTCCATGACACCCGGCTGATGAACTCGTTGGGCGTCACCTTTACATACGTTCTGGTGGGTGTTCCTCTGCAGCTGGCTCTCGCCCTGCTCATTGCCTTTGTACCGGACAGGGGCATCCGGGGATTGCCTCTGTACCGTTCTATCTTCTATTTGCCGTCCCTGCTGGGCGGATCTGTGGCGATCGCTATCCTCTGGAAACAAATGTTCGGTACCACCGGGCTAGTCAACCAGGTCTTGGCAATGGTCGGTATTCATGGCCCGGGATGGATCTCGGATCCAAAGACAGCCCTGGGTTCCATCATCTTGCTGCACGTGTGGACCTTTGGTGCCCCGATGATCATCTTCCTTGCCGGTCTACGCCAGATCCCGGTTATGTATTACGAAGCGGCCGACGTCGACGGCGTCTCCCGGTGGCAGAAATTCTGGAAGATCACCATTCCACTCTTGAGTCCCATCATCTTCTTTAACCTGGTGCTGCAGATCATCGGAGCCTTCCAATCGTTCACTCAGGCATTCATTGTTTCTGGCGGCAACGGAGGCCCCTCCGACTCCACCATGTTCTTCACGCTGTACCTCTACCAAAAGGGCTTCGGCCAGTTTGATATGGGCTATGCATCCGCCATGGCGTGGGTGCTGCTCCTTATCATTGGCGCGTTTACCGCCATCAACTTCATCGCCTCAAAGTTCTGGGTGTTCTATGACGACTAACCTGCAGACGCTGCCTGCCTCCTCCGAGAACAAGGAGATGCCAGGTACGCCAAAAAAGAGCCGCAAACCGCGCGAATCGCGTGGCACGCTCTCGTACAGCCGCAAAGCTCGTACGAAGGCGCTGACCAAACACGCAATCCTGATTATCACGGGCCTTGTGATGATTTACCCCTTGTTGTGGATGTTGGTCTCGGCCATGCGGCCCAATGACGAAATCTTCAAGGATCCGGGTCTGTGGCTGAGTCATTTGGACATGAGCAACTACACCTCCGGTTGGTCTGCGCTGACGCAGCCCTTCGGTCATTACATGATCAACTCCGCGATTGTGGTGCTCGGCTGCATTGTGGGCAACCTAGTTTCCTGCTCCATGGCCGCATACGCTTTCGCACGGTTGAAATTCACGTTCAGCAAGTTGTTCTTTGGCATCATGCTGCTGACCATCATGCTGCCGTTCCATGTCGTGATTGTGCCGCAGTACGTGTTGTTCTCCCAGATAGGCTGGGTCAATACTTTCTGGCCACTGATAGTGCCCAAGCTGCTGGCCACAGACTCCTTCTTTGTGTTTCTCATGGTGCAGTTTATTCGCGG
>JABBNV010000001.1:25907-47432 GCA_019352125.1 Acidobacteriota bacterium
CGAGGCGGCTCGCATTGACGGCGCTGGCCACCCGCGCATCTTCCTGCGGGTGATTCTGCCACTGATGGTGCCGGCTTTGGCCACCACCACCATCTTCACGTTCATTTGGACCTGGAATGACTTCTTCAGTGCACTTATCTACCTGACAGACCCGAACATGTTCACGGTTCCCCTTGCGCTACGATCCTTCATGGACTCGCAGTCGGGTACCAACTGGGGATCATTGTTTGCGATGTCCGTCGTGTCCCTACTGCCTGTCTTCGTGGTGTTCTTGTTCGGCCAGCGATTCCTCATCAAGGGCATTGCGACCACCGGCATCAAGTAACCGCTGGAGTGCATGGGCCACTCATCTCGAAAGTCAGCGGCGGAGCGTGCCAAGTTCGCGTTCCGCCGCGAGCACGAGTCCGCCAGCCCACAGGTCGCGCGTGATGCTCACCTGAGACCCAGTAGCAAAGTGGTTGACAGCCGAATAAATCGCAGATAAGTTGGTCCTAATTTATGAATCGTTTCAAAGGGTGACACATTGACGGTGGGTTCGTCAGTTGTTTCACGGTTTGATTCGCCCGACACTTGAAAGTATTAAAATGACTGACGTAGCAGAGGCGCTGACGCGACTTGACGAACTGGCCATCGAGGTTCCGTCCTGGGCCTACGGTAATTCGGGCACACGGTTCAAGGTATTTGGAACGCCTGGTACCCCGCGGACCGTCCAGGAGAAGCTGGCGGACGCCGCGAAAGTCCATGAATTGACGGGCCTGGCGCCAACGGTTGCACTGCACATCCCCTGGGATAAAGTGGACGACTACTCCGCGCTCCGTGCATATGCTGAAGATCTTGGCGTGGGCCTGGGAACCATCAACTCGAACACGTTTCAGGACGATCAGTACAAATATGGTTCTCTGACGTCCTTGGACGCCGCTGTGCGCCGGCAGGCCGTCGACCACCACTTGGAGTGTATCGACATCATGCATGCCACCGGCTCGAAGGACCTCAAAATCTGGTTGGCGGACGGTACCAACTATCCCGGCCAGGACGATATGCGCGGTCGCCAGGATCGTCTAGCTGAGTCGCTGCGGGAGATCTACGCTGGACTGGGTGAAAACCAGCGGCTGGTCCTTGAATACAAGTTCTTCGAGCCTGCTTTCTATCACACCGATGTTCCGGACTGGGGTACCTCCTATACACAAACTCTGGCTCTGGGGGAGAAAGCCTTCGTGTGCCTGGACACCGGCCACCATGCACCGGGTACTAACATCGAGTTCATCGTGATGCAGCTGTTGCGTCTCGGTAAGCTCGGGTCCTTTGACTTCAACTCGCGCTTCTACGCGGACGATGACTTGATTGTGGGTGCCGCAGATCCGTTCCAGCTGTTCCGCATCATGTATGAAGTTATTCGCGGAGGCGGTTTCGGGAAAGAATCTGGAGTCGCGTTAATGCTGGACCAGTGCCACAACTTGGAAGAGAAGATTCCCGGGCAGATTCGATCCGTGCTCAACGTCCAGGAAATGACGGCTCGTGCACTGTTGGTTGACTCGGATGCCCTGGCCGAAGCACAGCGTGAAGGGGATGTTCTGGCCGCCAACGGCATTTTCAGTGATGCCTTCTATACAGATGTCAGGCCGGCGCTGGCACAGTGGCGTGAATCGCGTGGTCTCCCTGCGGACCCGATGAATGCATATAAGGTCAGCGGCTACCAGAAGAAAATTAATGGGGATCGAGTCGGCGGCCAGCAGGCCGGATGGGGGGCATAAAGCATGAGCAACAATAAGACCATTAATGACCTGATCACTCGTTCCAACCGGCTCGGTGCAGACAAACGGAACACCAACTTCGCCGGCGGGAATACCTCCGCCAAGGGGACCGTCACGGACCCGGTCACCGGAGAAGACGTTGAGCTGTTGTGGGTCAAGGGTTCCGGCGGTGACCTCGGAACCTTGAAGGCCGAAAACTTGGCGGTTCTGCGCCTGGACCGGGTGCAGGCGCTCAAGGCCGTCTATCCCGGGGTCGAGCGCGAAGACGAAATGGTGGCAGCGTTCGATTACTGCCTCCACGGCAAGGGTGGCGCGGCGCCGTCGATCGATACGGCCATGCACGCACTTGTGGATGCTGCGCACGTGGATCACCTGCATCCTGACTCGGGTATCGCGATCGCGACGGCGGTGGACGGCGAGGCGCTGACGTCCAAGATCTTCGGTGAGAAAGTTGTGTGGGTGCCCTGGCGCCGTCCCGGATTCCAGCTTGGACTGGACATCGCGGCTATCAAGGAAACGAACCCGCAGGCCATCGGTACCATCCTCGGTGGCCACGGCATCACCGCATGGGGGGACACGAGCCAAGAAGCCGAGGCCAATTCTCTCTGGATCATCGAGCAGGCCGAGCGCTACATCCTGGAGAACGGCAAGGCTGCGCCTTTCGGTGACGAGATCCCCGGCTACAGTGCGCTTCCGGAATCAGAACGCAAAGCCAAAGCCGCCGCACTGGCCCCCGTCATCCGTGGTCTTGTTTCTGCAGACAAGCCACAGGTGGGGCATTTCAATGACGACGCCCGCGTGCTGGAATTCCTTCAAAGCGCCGAGCACCCGCGACTGAGCGCGCTGGGGACTTCGTGCCCGGACCACTTCCTGCGGACCAAGGTCAAACCGCTGGTGCTGGATCTCCCGGCGGATGCAGGCATCGACAAAAGCATCAAACGACTCAAGGAACTCCACTCCGCGTACCGTGAGGATTACCAGGCCTACTATGCCCGCCACGCCGACAGCGACAGCCCGGCCCTGCGTGGCGCGGACCCGGCTATCGTTCTGATTCCTGGCGTTGGGATGTTCTCCTACGGCAAGGACAAGCAGACAGCACGTGTGGCAGGCGAGTTCTACCTGAATGCGATCAACGTCATGCGTGGGGCGGAAGCCATCTCCTCCTATGCCCCGATTGAAGAGTCCGAGAAGTTTCGGATCGAATACTGGGCGCTCGAGGAAGCCAAGCTCGCCAGAATGCCGAAACCGAAGTCCCATGCCACGCGTATCGCTTTGGTGACAGGGGCAGCGTCGGGAATTGGTAAGGCGATCGCCACCCGTTTGGCTGCCGAGGGTGCTTGCGTCGTCATCGCAGACCTCAACCTGGACAACGCGAAGGCGGTCGCTGCCGAACTGGGCGGTGACGACGTTGCCATCGGACTGCAGGCAGACGTCACCGACGAGGCTCAAGTAAAGGCGGCCATCCACGCCGCTGTGCTGGCCTTTGGCGGCCTGGATCTAGTGGTCAACAATGCAGGACTCTCCATCTCGAAGCCGCTGTTGGAAACCACAGAAAAGGACTGGGACCTGCAGCATAATGTGATGGCCAAGGGCTCCTTTTTCGTTTCCAAGGCCGCGGCTCAAGTCATGATCAATCAAGATCTGGGTGGGGACATCATTTACATTTCGTCCAAAAACTCAGTGTTCGCGGGCCCCAACAATATTGCTTATTCGGCAACGAAAGCGGATCAAGCGCACCAGGTTCGGCTACTAGCGGCAGAGCTGGGGGAGTTCGGGATTCGCGTCAACGGCATCAACCCCGACGGCGTTGTCCGAGGTTCCGGTATCTTTGCGGGCGGGTGGGGGGCCAAGAGGGCTGCAGTCTACGGGGTCCCGGAAGAGGAGCTGGGCAAATATTATGCCCAACGTACCCTGCTCAAACGAGAGGTACTGCCTGAAAATGTTGCCAACGCCGTCGCCGTCCTGACGGGGGATGAGCTTTCTCACACCACCGGCTTGCACATCCCTGTTGATGCGGGCGTGGCGGCAGCCTTCCTCCGATGAGCAATGCCGGAGCGGGCGCTAACGTCGTTTTCGCGGCCATCGACATTGGCGCATCCTCGGGCAGAGTCATCCTGGGCCGCCTCAGGGCGGGTGCCGCGGCGCTCGAAACTGTGTACCGCTTCCCGAACGGACCCAGCAGGAGGGAGGAGGGATGGCGCTGGGACATTCGGGGACTTTTTGATGAGGTGCTTCGTGGATTGGCCATCGCAGCCAATGTAACGCGAGAACGAGGCGAGACGATTGGCAGCATTGGCATCGATACCTGGGCGGTCGACTACGGTTTGGTCCGTGGAAATGGTGAACTGGTAGGGGATCCCTTCAGCTACCGCGACGATCGTTCGAAACGCGGTGTCGATCGTGTGCATAGCCTGGTAGAACCAGCGAGTCTCTATGACATGAGTGGCATTCAGTTTCTGCCCTTCAACACTCTGTATCAATTAGCGTGTGAAGCGGAACTGAATGACGTCCAGGCGCTACTCATTCCGGATCTCCTCGGTTACCTGTTAACAGGTGAGCGACGGACGGAGATCACCAATGCTTCCACTACGGGGCTCCTGGCAGCCGCCACGGAAAATTGGTCCACACTGATTTTCGAACAGCTGGGGTTTGCGCAGAATCTCTTTCCAACGCTCATTCGCCCTGGTGAAAGGCTGGGACCGCTCCAGCCTGGCATCGCGGATCAGACCGGGCTGCCGCCCACCACTACTGTGGTGGCTGTGGGCTCGCACGATACGGCGTCGGCAGTGGCAGCTGTGCCAGCCGACGGCGGTCAATTTGCCTATATCTCTTCGGGGACATGGTCTCTGGTGGGAGTGGAGCTTCCACAACCAATCCTGTCCGAGGATAGTCGGGCGGAGAACTTCACGAACGAACGCGGCGTTGATGGCACATTCCGGTTCTTGCGAAACGTCGGAGGGCTATGGCTACTGAGCGAATGCCAACGCCAGTGGCAGGCAGAGGGCTTGTCTGTAGAGCTTGAAGGCCTCCTTGGCATGGCAGTGTCGTTACCTGGCGGTGGCCCCACCATAGATGTTGACGATGCGCGATTCATTGCCCCGGACAACATGCCCGAACGGATGAGAGCGGCGCTGCGTGAAACCGGGGCGGAGCTACCCTCCGATCCAGCAAGTATTACCCGATGCATCATAGATAGCCTCGCGGACGGCTATGCACGAACGATTGCCACTGCGCAGGCGCTTTCTGGCGTCGAAGTAAAGGCTGTGCACATCGTTGGCGGCGGCTCCCAGAATGCTTTGCTGTGCCAACTTACGGCGGACGCAGCTGGCAGGCCCGTCATGGCGGGGCCCGTGGAAGCTACGGCGTTCGGGAACATCTTGATCCAGGCAAGAGCTGCCGGGGCATTGCAGGGTGATCTTGCGGCACTGAGAGCCGTGGTACGGGCCAGCAACTCCGTGACGGAATACCGCCCCAGAAACCCACACTAGCTGGAGCCATAAGGGCCCTTGCGATCCCATGAACATCACACCCTCCGACCAGGCAGGGGCGCCAGCCATCGCCGATTGTTACCACTCCGCACAAACCTTAGGAGACTGTATGGCCCGCATTTGCTTCACCCTGAGAGTCGATCCCTCCCGAATTGAGGAGTATAAAGAACGCCACGCAGCTGTGTGGCCAGATATGCTCCGCGAAATTCAGGCTTCGGGACGGCGCAACTATTCCTTGTTTCTGGGACCTGACGGTTTACTGGTTGGCTACTACGAAACTGACTCCGTTGCCGAATCTGATGCTTATCTGGCGTCCTCGCAGATCGCTGCGAAGTGGGAGGCGTACATGCAAACTCTGTTCGACGGCTTGGATGTGAGAGCCGATCAAGGTGCCACCACCCTGACCGAAGTCTTCAACTTAGAGCGGCAATTGGGTGGTGGCTCTACCCAGTAGAGGCACCACCCAAGGGCAGAGCTCGCCGCTCACCAGACCGTCAGGCGTGGGGGAAAACCAACTCGGCGTACCGGTTTTTCGCCGTTGCCAACACTTCGTTTCCGTCTGCGTCCCAGATCGCCTGGTTGAAGATTTCAACTTCAATATCACCGGTATATCCCGCTTCGCGCACCCACGCGGTGATGGTCGCAAAGTCTATGACGCCGTCGCCCATCATTCCTCGAGATAGCAGAGCATCTGCTGCGATCGGCATATTGAAGTCGCAGATCTGATACGAGGCAATGCGGGATTCCGCACCGGCCCGCATAATTTGCTCCTGCAGCTGCGGATCCCACCACACGTGAAAGGTGTCAACGGCCACGCCGACGACGTTGGTCGGGTAGGGCGCAGCGAGGTCAAGAGCCTGTCCGAGCGTCGAGATCAGCGCCCTATCCGCAGCGTACATCGGGTGGAGAGGCTCAAGGACCAGACGAATTCCGTGTTCGGCGGCAAAGGGGACCAGCTCAGCGAGCCTGTCTGTCATTCGCCCTCGAGCGGCCACGATGTCCTTTTCGCCGGGAGCCAGCCCGCCCACCACCATAAAGAGCTCCGTGGTGCCCAAGGTTTCTGCCTCGATAATGGCTGCCCGGTTGTCAGCAAGTGCAGCTTCCTGTCCGTCCACATCTGCGGCAGTGAGGAACCCTCCCCTGCACAGGGAGGAAACGCGGAGGCCAGCGTCCTTGATGAGCGCTGCAGCGGAGTCGGTCCCGATTTCGGCAACTCGGTCCCGCCACGGCGCAATGGATGGAATTCCCGCCCGGACACAGCCCTCGACTGCTTCCTGGAGAGTCCACTTCTTGGTGGTCGCCGTGTTGAGCGAAAATCGGCTGAAGTCTGCTGTGGTGGTCATTGGGAGACTCCATGGAGAGAGAGGAAGGTCTTCATGCGTGCTGCTGCCAGGTCCGGATCACGCAGCAAGCCTGACTTGTCGGCTAACTCGAACGTTCGGGCCAGGTGCATGAGTGAACGTCCCGATTGAAGACCCCCCACCATGCCGAAGCTGGGTTGCAGACCGTTGAGCCAGGACATGAACGCGATGCCGGTCTTGTAATAGAACGTTGGAGCGCTGAAGATATGCCGTCCCAGATCTGAGGTACTTTCCAGGATGCGCAGAGCCTCCTCTGCGTTGCCGTCGTCGTATTTCTTCAGAGCCACAGAGGCAGCCGGGTAGATTGCAGCGAAGATTCCCAGCAACGCATCGGAGTGCCGTTCGCCGTCGCCGTGAATGAGTTCCGGATAGTTAAAGTCGTCTCCCGTGTACAGGCGCACGCCGTCAGGCAATGCCGCGCGCAGGGAGACCTCGTGTTCGGCATTCAGGAGAGAGACCTTGACCCCATCCACCTTGGCTGCGTTGTCTTTCACCAGGTTCAGGAATGTCTGTGTTGCCTCAGCTACATCGTTGCTGCCCCAGTAGCCCGCCAACGCTGGGTCAAACATGTCGCCAAGCCAGTGCAGGATGACGGGTTCTGCGGTTTCGCGCAGCAGCGTCGAGTAGACATGGACGTAATCATCAACGCTCGAGGCAATTTTGGCGAGCGCACGGGAGGCCATAATAATGACCTTGGGACCCGCTGCTTCGACGACGGCAATCTGTTCCCGGTATGCCTCCAGGATGGCGTCGATCCCGCTGGCTCCGGAGGCAACGCTGTTGGTATCGAGTTGGTCAGTGCCCGCGCCACAGGCAACGAGGTCCCGGACAGACATGCCCCGGGTAGCACCATTCCCTGACGCGACTTCCGCCGCAGCTTCGGCGCCAGAACGGCGGATCAGCTCCGAGGTTGCCGCCCAATCAAGACCCATCCCGCGTTGCGCCGTGTCCATGGCATCGGCGACGCCCAAGCCGTAGGACCACAATTCATGGCGATACGCCAAGGTGACATCCCAATCCAATGTCGCGGGAGCGCCGGGCGTATTGTCAGCGGTCACTCGAGGGATCACATGAGCGGCCGCGTATGCTCGACGCGAAGTGATCGGTGCGCTCGGGCGGTCCCACCGGGTGGCGGGCGCGAGCCGATAAGTGGAGGTGGTGCCGTCGTCGCGAGGCAGTAGCAAACTGGCCATCAGAGCGTGATCTCCGGGATATCAACGGTGCGCCGAGAAGCCGAGGATTCGAGGCCGAGCTCAGCCAGTTGTACACCACGTGCCGCTGACAGCAGGCCGAATCGGTGCTCCCGGCCAGCCACTACATCGCGCAGGAACTCTTCCCACTGGAGTTTGAAACCGTTGTCCAAGTCAGCGTTCGCGGGTACATCCTGCCACTGGCTCCGGAAGGACTCTGTGACCGGCAGATCCGGATTCCATACTGGCTTGGGTGTGTGAGCGCGCTGTTGGGCTACGCACTTTGTCAATCCCGCCACGGCTGAGCCATGGGTGCCGTCAATCTGGAATTCCACGAGCTCATCGCGATACACGCGTACGGCCCAGGATGAGTTGATCTGACCAATTACCTCATCACCGTCTGGGGTGACGAGTTCGAAGATGCCATAAGAGGCGTCGTCGGCTGTGGCCTTGTACTCTTTGCCTTGTTCATCCCAGCGTGTGGGAATGTGCGTGACCGTTTTGGCATTGACGCTGCGAACCTTGCCAATGAGACCTTCCAACACATAATTCCAATGGCAGAACATGTCTGTGGTCATGCCACCGCCATCTTCCTTGCGGTAATTCCAGGAGGGCCGTTGGGCGCTTTGAATGTCCCCCTCGAAGACCCAGTAACCGAATTCACCGCGGATGGAGAGGATGCGACCGAAGAAACCTTCATCCACCAGTCGTCGAAGTTTGACCAAACCTGGGAGATACAACTTGTCATGGACGACTCCGGCGGTGATGCCCGTTTCTTGACCTATCTGTGCCAGCTCAATGGCTTCGGCAAGAGTTTCGGCTGTGGGCTTCTCGGTGAAGATATGCTTTCCAGCGCGCATGGCCTTTTTCAGCGTCTTAGCGCGCAGACTCGTCATAGAGGCGTCAAAAACGACGTCGATGGTCGGGTCATCGATGAGGGCATCCAAGTCTGTGGACCAGTGCTCTACGTTGTGCTGTTGGGCAAGTTCGCGAATCTTTTGTACATTGCGGCCCACCAGTATTGGTTCAACCTGTACTCGAGTTCCATCGTCAAGAGTGACGCCGCCTTGCTCGCGAATGGGGAGAATCGAGCGCAACAGGTGCTGGCGATAACCCATGCGGCCCGTAATGCCATTCATTGCAATTCGGATTGTTCGTTGTTCGGAACTCAAGATGTCCTCCATCGTCGTTGACAAAGCTACTGGAAAGCGCTTTCCGCTGGTCACTATTCTGCAGGGTCACTCAGTCGTTGGCAAGCGCATTCCTCACTTTACGAAAAAGACGTGGGGTAAACGGTTACTCTGCTGCTTTGGCGGGTAACGTTGAATCGAATTCTTCATCCGGACTACATGGAGGTCTTGTGGCTGCAAGTACCCTGGCCCAGGTGGCGCAATTGGCCGGCGTTTCACCGGCAACGGCGTCGAGGGTGCTCAACGGCTCTGCTCGTATTCCGGGGCCCGAGGTTGCTGAGCGAGTCCGGAGTGCAGCCAATGAACTGGGTTACGTGGCCAACGCTCAGGCACAGTCGCTGGCGCGATCGAGCACGGGCTTAATCGGACTGGTAGTGCATGACATTGCCGATCCGTACTTTTCCACTCTGGCTCGTGGTGTCCAGGATTATGCCAGGGGTGCAGGGAAGATGGTTTTGCTGGCCAGCACTAACGGAACCCCTTCCGAGGAACGCGAAGCAGTGGCAGCGTTTGCTGCACGCAGGGCCGAGGCCATCATTATTGCCGGCTCACGGTCAACTCAGGCTCAGGATCAGCAAGCGAACAAGGAGTTGGCGTCGGAGATACAGAGGTATTGCCGATTTGGGGGATCCGTCGCAATGGTGGGGGCAACCTTCCCGTCCTTGGCGGAGATGCCTGAAGTACGGGTTCTGAAAGTCCCCAATTTTGATCAAGCACGAGAGCTGGCGCAGTCTCTGCTCCGTATTGGCTACACCTCATTCCGAATTGTTGCCGGTCCGCAAGGGCTTGTGACATCAGATCACCGAGTAGCTGGCTTTCATGATGCTCTCGCTCAGTCCGGAATCTCTTCGGCTCGGGTGAGCCGGGTGGAGTTCTCAAGAGAAGGCGGCTATGAGGCCGGACTCAGCATCGCTGCCGAGCTCCAAGATCAACCTTCACCATCGGCCACGGGAACTGAGTGCATCTTTGCCGTCAACGATGTCATGGCCATGGGGGTGATCGCGGGTCTCTTGGAGCGCGGAGTTCGAGTCCCGGATGATGTTGGTGTTGCCGGCTTTGACGACGTCGAAACTCTCCGGGATTTTAGGCCGAGCCTGACCACTGCGCAGCTGCCCCTAGAGCTGATGGGGGCGCAGGCCGTCGCGCTTGCGCTCGGATCCATTGAAGACGATCCCCTGCGGTCGGTAGTGGGGCACGTGATGTTGCGGGGGAGCACTAGATCTTCTGAAACCGAGCAGGCTACTTAGCGGGCGCCCCTTCCTGCCGAGGGAAGCGCGTCCGGGGCCTCGTCGACATCCACGGGGTAGCCCGTGGTGACTGCGAGTGCTCAAAGAAAATGGTTCTCATACTGGTGTTGATCTTCTCCATCTTTCCAGCGTATTGACCCATACTTCTGACTCCGTAACTCGAGTTCGAATGATCAACGCGATCAGTGCCGGGGTGATGCTCAGCGCAAACATCCAACGCCAGGAGAGCCCCATGGCTGAAGGCAGAAGCAGAAATGCTAGCGACGCCAGGAGGTAGCCAGCGGAGCAGCCCGATTGGAGGACGTCCGAGAAGGGCCCACGCCGATCCCGTGGGGCTTTTTCCAGTGAGAGGGCTGCGATTGGTCCCCACTCGCCGCCCATGCCTATGCCGTAGAGGAGGCGGAGCACAAAGAGCAAAGTGGAGTTAGGTGCAAAGGCGCAGCGGAAGCCAATAATTGGAGAAAAGCAGACATCCGCGATCAAGGGGATCCATCGTCCCGCATGGTCCGCCCAAATGCCGACGAGGTAGCCGCCGACCGGCCGCATGAGCAGAGTCACCGTGGTGAGGTATGCCGTTACTTGCAGCCGACGTCGTTTTTTGCTCGCCACGGTCACTGTGCTGTCTCCGAGTCAGTTGTGCGTCCTTCGACACTCCGGATGACTCGTTGAGGGGTACTATCCCTACCGCTCATGAGGGACACGTTCAATAAGACATTTGGGCAGTCAAACATGTCTTGCTCGTCGTTTCTGAAGGCAGGTAGCCAGCCCGGGCGGGTCCAGCTCGTCGCCACTGGGGCGTAACTCATGTGACGACCACACCCGCGAAGGTTCCTTGTACCCCTTTCGAGTATTGCCGTCAGTTACCCCTGGCCCGCCAGTACCCTGTGGGCATAGGTCAACCGGGCCTCAGCCTGCGGCTGAGGTAACCGCCCGCTGCTTTCAAGCGTGGCGAGGCCATGAATGGTGGCCCAGACAACCTCGGCCTTGATGACATCACGGCCAGGGATGGTCTCCTGGATTGCGGCGAAGGCGCGCTTGAGAGGTTCCGGGGTGTGGTCTGCTCCGAAGTGCAGCTCCGTTTGCATCGCAAACATTGCCTCATACAGGCGTGGTTGGCTGTTCGCGAAAGCCAGGTAGGTACGCATTCGAGTCTTCAGATCCGGGGCGACGGCTTCGAGGGCGTCGGCAATGGCGGCGAATCCGCTCACGGCCACAGCATCAATGATTGCCTGGCGGCCTCCCGCGAAGGCTGAGTACAGCACTGGCTGTGTGACGCCGATGTCGGAGGCAATTCGGCGCATGGTGACTGCTTCCCATCCATCAGATTCAGCAATGGCGCGGGCCGTCTGGGTGATCTGCTCTCCTCGAAGCTTGAGGTCTGGAGCTGGACGCGGGGACATGCCATCAGTCTAGCACTGATAACTAACAATGGTAGACAACGGCGCAAGCAGTTGCTAACGTCGTTACGTAACAGTCTTATATAACGTATTGAAAGGCAAAAAATCATGATCATTGCGGCTCTCATTGCTGGTCTTCTTGGGTGCGTTTTCATCCTCTTCATTGGCGTCCGTTTCCTGCTGGCGCCTCAGGTGGCGATAGCCGGGTTCGGCGTCCCCGCGGATCGCCAGCGCGCCCTCATGAGCATCAAGGGCGTTCGGGATATCACCTCCGGCATCGTGCCGCTGGCGGTTCTGGCGGCTGGCGGCACACACGTCTTCGGATGGGCGCTGCTTGCCGCCGCGATTACCCCTGTTGGGGACGCGATCGTCGTCGTCACCAACGGTGGCACTCTCCGCCACGCGCTCACCGTCCACGCGGTGACGGCCGTGGCGCTCATCGTCGTCGGACTTGTCCTCATTTTCATGTAGTCGAACGCCCTGATTTGTAAGCTGCTCCAAAGCATTGTCCCCACTGCCGCCGCGCCGTACGAGTCCAGTGTCAGCGTCTATTGAGGAGGCAGCATGTCACGGGTGCGCGTTCATAACTTTTCAATCTCCCTGGATGGGTTCGGCGCCGGTGAAGGGCAAACCATGGACGAGCCGTTTGGGCATGCCGGACGCCGGCTGATGGAATGGGCCATACCCACACGAACATTTGCTCAGATGGGATTCCCCGGGGAAGGATCTACCGGGATCGACGAGGCGTTCGCGAGCCGCTGGAATGAGAATGTCGGTGTCGAGATCATGGGGCGCAACAAGTTCGGACCCCAGCGCGGCCCCTGGACGGACGAAGAGTGGAAGGGGTGGTGGGGTGATAATCCACCTTTCCACACCCCGGTCGTAGTTCTCACCCACCACGTTCGGCCGCCCATAGAGCTGGACGGCGGCAACTCCTTCCACTTTGTCGACGCGGATCCAGTGGAGGCTCTCGAGATGGCCCGCGGCCTGGCGGGGGAGCGTGATATTCGCATTGGGGGTGGCGTTACCACCGTGCGCGAATTCCTACAGGCAGATCTCATTGATGAGCTGCACTTAGTGGTGGTGCCGATCCTCCTTGGCCGAGGCGAACGCCTGTGGGACGGATTGGAGGCGCTCGAAGAGCGGTTTGTCATCGAATCGACGACTTCCCCCTCAGGCGTCTCTCACCTGACATTCTCACGACGGCGGTTCGCAGGGTAAGCCGCTTCAGGCGCGCAGGATCTTCTCCATAGACTTACCGTGGGCTACTTCATCCACCAGCTTGTCCAGATAACGGATTCTCTGAACCAGTGGATCTTCGATGTTCTCGACGCGGATTCCGCAGATGACGCCGGTAATGGCCGAAGCTTTCGGATTCAGCTGGGCCTTTGCGAAGAACTCCTCAAAGGTTGTCTTCGCGTCCAGCTCGCGGCGAAGCTCGGAATCGGTGAATCCCGTCAACCAGAGGATCACTGTGTCCAGCTCGGCCTGGGTATGCCCCTTCCGCTCCACCTTGGCCAAGTAGAGGGGATAGACCGAGGCCACGGTCATTGTAGAAAGCCTGCTCATACGGCCAGCATAGCCGGGAAGGGCTGTGACTACTGGCACAGTGCCCGCAGGGCCTGGCGCAGGTGGGTGATGCGGGCTGGCAAGTTGGTTGAACGTGATCGGGCCACCCTCCAGAAGCTTGTTGGTTTGCTTCGGGAGAGTGGCCAGGTAGATCCGGCGCCGGCACTCGACTTTCGAGGGGCGCGTGGCTAGTGCCTGCCGACGCCGGAAGCTGGTGGCCCCGACTTGACGTTAGGCTAGCGAGCCGGCTCGGCGACCGAATACGACCCCGGCCGCCAGTCCCGAGCCGCCCGGGTAATTCCCTGAGAAGAGTCCGCCTAGCATTTCCCCGCAGGCGTACAAGCCATGGATGTGCTCGCTGCTGGTGTTTAAGACTCGACCATGGGTGTCAGATTTAAGTCCACCGAAGGTGAACGTGATCCCACAGGTGACCGCGTACGCGTAGTAAGGGCCAGTTTCCAAGGGTGTTGCCCAGTTGCTCTTTACCGGGGTGGTGTTGGCTTTGCGGTTGTCCTTGATGTTCGGGTCGAAAGGGATGGACGTGTCGATGGAGTTGTTGTAATCGTTGACAGTCTTGGCAAGCTTTTCTGGCGGTACGCCGATCCTCTCGGCGAGTTCTTCGATCGTGTCTGCAGTTTGTACTGATACTCCAGGCATGTCATATTCCTCGGCGCGCAACATCGGTCGCAGGGTGCCATCGAAGATCTGGTACGCCACGGACCCAGACTGCTGGAGGATTGGTTTTCCGTACTTTGCGTACGTGTAGTTCCTGAAGTCCTCACCTTCGTCCAAGAAACGGTCCCCAGAAACATTGACGATAATTCCCAAGGGGTAGCTTTGCCGTGTGAGCCGGTTGGTCAGTTCACGATTGGACTCGTTATTGGGGGTAAAGGCATCCCACTGAGTGGAGTGGCAACTGCTCCAGTCCCCGCCTCGAGCTGCGCCGATCTCCAGCGCGGCAGTGAGCATCTGGCCGGTGTTGAATGGTGTGCCTCGGACCTTGGCGTTCTCCCAGCCTTCGCCCAGATAGGAACGGCGCATGTCCCTGTTGGCCTCGAAACCACCTGATGCCAAGATCACTGACTCTGACCGAAGTTCCACTACCGTGCCGTCCGGCTGCCGGACTTTTACCCCGACCACGGCGTCTTGCTCAACCAGGAGGTCAAAGACATCCTGGTCGTAGCGAACCTCGGTGCCCAGTTTCTGAGCTACCTTGACGTGATCGTGCATGAGTCCCTCGCCACCATCTACGTTTCCGACATGCAGGCCGCCCCAAAAAAGAAACGTGCCGTCGTCGCGTTTGTAGGCCTGGCGCTCATACATCAACCGGTATTTCAATCCCAGGGAATGTAGCCACCGCAGCCCAGGACCTGCCTCATTTACCAGCACTTCCGTCAGCTCTGAGTCGTTACGCCCCTCAGTCACTTTCTCCATATCCCGGGCATATTCTGCCGGAGAATATGGTGGGACCTCCGTCAAGGAGTGACGTTCGTCGGGCTCAATGAAGTCCTTCAGATCGGGCAGTCCGTTGTGCGCTATGCGGGTAGCTCCAGCGGTGTAATAACTGTTGCCGCCAAAGAGCTCCTGCGGAGCCTTCTCCAGCACCAGCACTCTCCGTCCGCGAATGGCTGCTGCATGTGCTGCAGTAAAAGCGGCATTTCCTCCACCCACAACAATTACATCTGCGGCGTTGCTTGGGGGCTTGATATCGTTCCGGTTACTCACTGAGCGGTTCCTTACTTTGGTTCTTTATGGCGGCAGTTGCCGGTCGTGGTGCTGTTCTGTGGACCCAGCCGCACTAGGCTGATGGCGATTCTGCCCGCAGGGCGTCCTTTGAAATGTTCCCCTTATAGCCGGCCGTCGGCAGAGCTCGTCCAAGGGTTTGCCTGCCAAGGCTGGGTCCAAAGATGGCAATAGTTGCTGCAACGATGAGCCAGCAGAGGGCGATGTAGACAAATACTGCTTGGTAGCCGAGGCTAGCGAAAATCGTCGCGACAATCATGGGACCGAAAATGTTTGCCAGCCGGCCCGTACCGTACACCAGCCCGTGCCCGGCATTCCGTAGTTCGGTCGGGAATAGCTCTGGGCTGTAGGTATATAGCAGCGTGGCGAATGTCTGGATGAGCAGGTTAACGCAGAAGCCAAAGACGATGATAGCCACGGGGTTGAAAGTTAGTCCGTAGGCCAAGCCGCTTGCTGCGGTTGCCAGAGCGACGACGACGAGTGGGACCTTGCGGCCGAATCGGTCCGTTACTGGCCAAGCGAGCAATGCACCTGGGACTGCTCCAATGGTGGTCAAGGCAGAAAATCCCAATGATTCGGCGACGCTGAAGCCGTGCTGGGCCAAAAGGGTGGGGACCCAGGCAACAAAGCCGTAGAAGCCGAGTGTCTGGAAGATCCACACGACTGCCAAGAATAGAGTGACCTTCCGTGTCCGTCCGGTGAAGAGCTGGCGGTATTTGGTAGAGCCCGCCTCTGCTGCAGCCGGTTGTGCCATCTCTGCAATGGGTTCAAGAGGCTGCGCACCGCGCTCAAAACGCGCTATCGCCGTCTCGGCTTCGCTGAGTCGGTTCTTGTGGACAAGCCAGCGGGGGCTTTCAGGGAGGGCTAGAAGGGCCGGGGTGGCCAGTAATGCCAACGAACCGAGAATGAAGACCAGGCGCCAGGTGTCAGTTCCTAGTGGGATGATGGCCCGTGCCGAGAATGACATGCAGGGAATGCCGGCCAAGCCGACGGCCATTACCGCAGCCTGCATGCGGCCCCGGCGCGGACCAGGCATGACTTCGGAGATGTAAGTCGTGGCAGAAACGACCATTGCAGAGAGGCCGACCCCCGTAAAGAATCGGAACATGACGAAGGTTGGTACGCTACTCCCCGCGGCGTTCACCAGGGAGAACACAGAAAATAACAACGTGGAGAAAAGTAGTGCGCGTTTGCGTCCGATCCTGTCTGAGATTCGGCCGCCAAATATCGCCCCTACAGCCATGCCCAGAAATGCAGCCGAGGTGACTATGGCCACTTCGTTGATGGAGAATTTAAGGTGTTTGGTCAAAACTGGGGCCACGTATGCAAACGTGTTGAGGTCCCCGAATTCGAAAAGAAACACGAAGGCCAGGGTGACTAGGGCGAGTTTATGAGCCCGTGTAATTGGCAGACGGTCGAGGCGCATCGCTACGCCGGATGATGTGAGCATTCTCTATCCTCTTTGATAGTTGTTGCCGTCGACACTACTGGCCGACGTTTATTGGAGTTCTTCGCTTCCGTGCGAATTCAGCTAGGAGTGGGCTAATAACAGATGAGGCTGTGACGGTGTGTCGAAGGGCTGCTGCGGTGTTTGTTTTGTCGGTACGTTAAGGACTGCGGTTGCAAGTCGTCGAGCCGCACGTGATAGTGAGACTCGTTCAACTTCTCCGCCTGGTGAGAGGTCCCAGCGGACTTCGACTACACCGGATAGCGTTCCGATTCGCAATACTTTTGATCCAGCACCTAGGTAGGGCTGGACTACGGTCCCCGGCGAAGCAGCTGCGACCGCCAGGGCCACCGCTGAAGTGAGTCCGACTGCTGGGTGGGCAGCATGCATGGAGAGCATTCGTACTGCGACGTCGTAGTCGGCCGCAGCAACGTGAGTTCCGGCGGAGGTTTGGTAGTCTTTAGCCGCTCCAATGAGCCCGGTTTTCGGGACCGCGCTGGGGGCCGGCTGCCCGGGTTCTACTAATCCGTGAAGAACGGCTCCCGAAGCGCGGAAGCCAGCCAGCATTCCCAGGTGGCGTTCAATCGCGTGTGCGCTTTCTGTTCCCGTCATCCCCACGCTGTTAGCGTCAATCAGGATGGCGGGGGCCCCAGCATTGACGATGCTGGCTTGGGCTGAGATCCCATCGACCGTGATGGTCTCACGGACCTGGCCCGTCGGGAAAACGACATCGAGGCTGAAGGGCCCGCAGAATGACAGCTCGACGGGCACCCCGCCCGTCTCCACTCCCGGCACTAAGGCACCTCCGTGTTGTGGTGCTCGCCCACCCGGAGTGTCGATGGTGACCTCTAACATCGCCCCAGTGTTGACATTGCGCAGACGCACTCGGGTCACGTCGCTTCTAACGGGCGCAAGGCCTTCCTGAATCGCATAGAGTCCGACGGCGGTGGCACAGTTGCCGCAGTTGCTACCCCACTCCACGATGCGCTCGGCGATGCCCACCTGACCGAAGAGGTAGTCCACGTCCGCCTCCAGAACTGCTGAACGGGACACCACGGCGATTTTAGAGGTGGTTGAGGTTGCCCCGCCCACGCCGTCGATTTGGCGACGGTCCCCTGATCCGAGTGCATTTTCCAGCAGTACGTCGAGTGGGATGCCCGCAGCGTCCACTGCCTCGGACGCAAAGATCCAGCATTTACTTGTACCGCCTCGCATCCATACAGCCCGAATATCGACTGTGTCTGCTGATGCATTCATTGGCTTCCTCCTCTGGCTTGCCTCTCATGCAAGTGTGAAAGCAAAGAACAGTTTGCACCAGCTAAAGTTTTTGAAGACGCCTTTAGATTTACTATAGGATGGCAATATGGATATGGACGTCCGGCGGATGTTAGTACTCGTTGATGTGGCCCGTTCGGGCTCGCTGACGGCAGCTGCGGGCCGCCTCAACTACACCGTGTCAGCTGTTTCGCAGCAGATTGGTCAGCTCGAAGCTGAGGCTGGCCAGCCACTGATAGAGCGCAGGCCTCGCGGGGTGACGTTAACGGAGGCGGGGAGAGCCGTTGTTCGGCATGCTGAGAAGATTGAGCGTGCGGTATCTGCCGCCCACGAGGAACTTCGTGACATTGCAGGGCTGAACACGGGTACATTGCGGCTAGGTACCGTCCCGACGGTCACAGAGTCTTTTCTCTCCACCGCTATTTCAGTTTTTCGCGAACGCCACCCAGCTGTGGATCTGCGGATCCACAGCACCCAACTTTCAGGACTCGACCGACTTCTCGAGGCTCGGGAAATCGAGTTGGCCATCACTTGGGACCGCGATGTGGTAGTGGACTCCCAGATGACAGCCACAAGTACGGAGCTAATCTTCCCGGATCCGAGCGTCCTCCTCGTCCCCAGCAAGCACCCTCTAGCTACTCGGTCGAGCGTTCATATGGAGGAGCTGAGGCATGAACCTTGGATCATTCGCACTTCCCCCAACGTCCTTTCGCTCCTTCAAACGGCCTGCGCTGCCGCGGGCTTCGAACCCATCGTCACATTTGAAGCGCGCAGCTATCAGGAGGCTCAGGCAATGGTTGCAGTTGGGATGGGAATTGCCATGGTGCCCCAGCTGTCGCTCTACTCTCTCAGAGAGGACATTCGGGTGATCACACGGATTTCCCCTCGTCCGCCGAGCCGGCGAATTGTTGTAGCCCGACGACGAGGCGAATCTCTCTCTCCTGCTGGATTGGCTATGAGTGAGCTTCTGATCGAGACCGGACGCGCATGGAGACCGGCGCAGCATCAAATGAAGTAGCTACGCGGCGGTATGGTCCCCTCTGGGGCAGTGTTGATGGAGCGAACCTGCGTCTACCCGGCTGCGGCTCAGGAACCCGTTGGGGTGACCTCGGTTCGTCCCAATCTGACGGGGTGTCCACGTCCGGTGAAGACTGCCAGACGGGTTGAACTTCTGCCTTTCCCTACTGGCTCAATGTCGACAGGGCCTGGCGTAGGCGTGTGCCGGCGTCGTCGGCCACCTCTTTGACGGCAGGAGCGGAGCTGAGCTGCACCATGGTCTGCGGATCAATCGCTTCAACGGTGGTCACGTTCGCATCCTTGCTGCGCCGCACCACGACGTTGCACGGCAGCAAGGCACCCATTTCGGGTTCTGCCGCAAGTGCGCGACTGGCCAAGGCTGGGTTGCAAGCGCCAAGGATGGTGTAATCGCCGACGGCGTCCGCCGCCTCAGTGCCTAGCTTGGCTTCGAAGGTGGAGCGAACGTTAATTTCGGTGAGGATGCCGAACCCCTGTGCTGCCAGAGCGGCCCGGGTCTGCTCCAAAGCCTCGGCCCACGGAAGATCGATAGTGGTGTGCAGGGTGTACGTCATGATGATCCTCTGTTTGGGTGGGGTTGTTTAGGCGAGGGAGAGGAAGAGTTTTTCCAGGTCCTTCTTGTCCATGCTGGCGTCCTGCTGAACGATGCACTGTTCCAGGCCGGTGGCGATGATGGCGAAACCGGCCCGGTCGAGAGCCTTGGATACGGCGGCGAGCTGGGTGACTACGTCTTTGCAGTCCCTGCCCTCCTCCAACATCCGGGTGACGGCGGCGAGCTGGCCCTGGGCGCGCTTGAGTCTATTAATCACCGGTGTGACTTCTGTAGCATTGAGTTCCATGAGTTTCTCCAAGTGTTGGTAGTCTGAGGCCATTCTATACCCCTGTGGGTATAAATGTCGGCTTGGATATGCTCTTATCTGCGCGCTTCGTCCAGATATGAGTAAGCGGTGACTCGAGAGATGCCCAGGCGTGCCGCAACGCTCTCTACACCCTTGCGCATTTGCAGCACGCCTTGCGCATCCATCCGAGCCAGTACTGAGATCCGGTCTTCCCTGCTCATTTGGTCTGTGGGCTTGCCAATTTCCCGGATGGCTTCGGCCACCATTACGTCCATGACGGCCACCAGATCCCGCCCGAAAAACTCGTTCGGGGCATCAGGGGCAATGGGCGATGGCTGTGACAGGAGACCATCCAGTAGTGAGCGAGCCTGATGGAGGGCGCTGACGTCAACGTTGATGCAGAAGGCAGCCAAAATGCGGCCCGCTGAGTTGCGAAAGTACACCGAGGAGCAACGCAGTTCCCTGCCGTCGCTGGTTAATCCGCGGTAACCAAAGGCGTTGTGATCCTCCGATTGATTATGCAGCACCGCTGCGCCCAGGCTACTGGAAGGACCGCCCACTTCGCGCCCAGTAACATGTCCGTTTTCAATGGCTGCAATGGTGTGACCCAGATCAGGCTTGTCCGCTGAGAGATCGTGCAACACCACTTCGCACCCTGGGCCTGACGCGGCTGCGATGGCATGCATGACGGGGCGAAAAACCGTGAGAATCTCTTCCACTGATTCGTACGTGCCCATTCGGGATAGTGGATCGAGCAATGGTTGAGGTGCCTGTGTGGTGGTGCCGTTCTTGCTCATAGGCAAGTCTTACCGCTTAGTCGCAATGTAGACAAATTGTTAAATCCATAGACATACTGTTCGCCAGCTGCTAGCTTTCCAGAGAGGCGTCGCGAAGATGCGAGCGCTGAAGGTGTTGTTCCAAGAGAAGGAAGACTCGCATGGCTCAATCGGTTCAGGGCAGTAGGGCGTCATGGAAGTCGGTGCTGCCAGCCGGAAAGCGTCGCACTATTGCCGGCGGCGCAATCGGCACATTGATGGAGTACTTTGACTACTACCTTTATGGGTTGGCGTCAGCCACGGTATTTCCCGCTGTATTTTTCCCCGGTGACAGCGCCGTTGTGGGGACGTTGTCCTCCTTCGCCAGTTTCGCCGTCGGCTTTCTGCTCCGTCCTATTGGTGGTCTGGTGTTCGGCCACATTGGGGACAGGATGGGCCGCAAGCTCACCTTGATGATCACGGTGGTGGGCATGGGAATTTCGACGGCGGCCATCGGCCTCATTCCCTCGGCCGCCACTATTGGCATCGCCGCACCCATTCTGCTGCTGATTTTCCGCATGTTCCAGGGACTTTTTGTGGGCGGCGAGATGGGCGGCGCTGCCACGTTGGTGGTGGAGCATGCCCCGGCCGGCAAGCGCGGTCTCTTTGGCGCCTTGCTCATCAGCGGAGCCGGGGTGGCGAACGTCGCTTCCGCGGGTCTGATGGCTGCTTTCGGTGCCGGATCACATTCGTTCTTCATTACCTGGGGTTGGCGAATTCCGTTTGTCTTTGCTCTGGTACTGGCTATTATCGCAGTCATCTTGCGTTCCAAGCTGGAAGAATCGGATGAGTTCAAGGAGCTCGCAGCTGCCCGGGCGGCCGAAACGCCAACAGCTAACACGCCGGTGCGGAAGTCCCCGCTGCGGGAGGTATTCCGGCATCCAAAGAACGCCATCCTCGGAATCCTGATCGGGTTGCCGCAGAGCATTGCTGGCTACATTATTCTCACGTTCGGTTTGGCCTATATGGTGTCCAAGGGCACCTCGGCCCAGGTGGGATTTATCGGCACCATGATTGTTGGCGTTTTGCAGATTTTTGCAGCACCGCTGTGGGGGAGCCTGTCAGATAGAATCGGCCGGCGAAAGGTCTACATTGCCGGTTGTATTGGCTTTGCGCTGCTGATATTCCGAAGGGCCGCTTTTTCGCCACCACGCGCGATGACTTGATCGAATGCGCCG
>JABBNV010000063.1:0-3605 GCA_019352125.1 Acidobacteriota bacterium
CTTATGGACCTGCATACTTGGATGCTCTTTCTCTTGGTACTGCTAGAAAAAACTCGGTACTGCTAGAAAAAATTCACGCCGCTGTGTGCGGCACGGGGCTACTTGCCGCAGAATCCGCCGGGGAGCGGCACACCGCTGGCATCCAGCGGGCAGGGGTTGAAGGTGAAGATCACCAGCGTGCCCAGCACCACTATCACCAGCGCAGCAATGTACAGAACGGTTTTCAGCACCATGCGGGTGCCGTCCTTTTCCGCGTAGTCGTTGATGATGGTGCGCACACCATTGGTGCCGTGGAGCATGGCCAACCAGAGCATCAGCAGATCCCAGACCTGCCAGAACGGGGAGGCCCATTTGCCGGCGACGAAGCCGAAGTCAATGGCGTGGACGCCCTGGCCAACCATCAGGTTGACAAAGAGGTGCCCAAAAATGAGCACAACCAGTACAACGCCGGAGAGACGCATGAAGAGCCATGCGAACATCTCAAACTTGGAGCCGCCACCCTTGTTGCGGTTGTACTTCATGGATGCGCTGCGCGGGGCGGCAATGACGTTACTAGCCATGGCTTAGTGACCCCCAAAGACGATAGAGAGGTGACGGATGAGGAACGGGACCATAACGATGACCCACAGGGCAAGAACGCCCCAGAGCAGCTGTCGCTGGTACTTTGGCCCCTTTTTCCAGAAGTCCACCGCGATGATGCGCAGGCCGTTGAAGGCGTGGAACACGATGGCGGCAACCAAGCCAGCCTCGCCCAAGCCCATCAGCGGAATCTTGTACGTGCCAATCACGGAGGTGTAAGCCTCTGGGGATACTCGCACCAGCGAGGTGTCCAATACGTGCACAAGAAGGAAGAAGAAAATTACTACACCGGTAACTCGGTGTCCCACCCAGGACCACATGCCTTCACGGCCGCGGTACAGAGTGCCAGCTGGTTTTGTCGGCACTGAATAAACCTTCCTACAACGCGGTGGCGCCAGCGTGGTCCACGCGGGGAGACGCTCACAGCGAGAGCACTGAAATATAACTCAAGCCTAAATCTAAGCTTCGCTCACAGCTTATTCAAATTAGGGGTTACTGGGTATATGGTGCACCTCACTTTCGCCGACACAAATTGCGCCTACCGGAATTTGCTGAAGGGCCAACCCTGCGAATCAGCCCTCACGGGAAGTACGACGGCGTTGGCCCAGTTCCAGGGCAACTCACCAGATCTCCGTTACAGTGGCCTTGATGAATACGACGACTTCGGCAGCGCAGACCCCACTGGATCGTTTCTATGCCGTGATCCCCGCTGGGGGTACCGGAACCCGGCTATGGCCCCTCTCCCGCGCAGCTGCCCCCAAGTTCCTGCATGACCTCACTGGCAGCGGCAGCACGCTGCTGCGGGCCACCTATGACCGGCTGGAGCCCCTCGCTGGAGACCGTGTGTTGGTCGTGACCGGGCAGGCGCATCGTGAAGCCGTCTGCCGTCAGTTGCCCGAGGTGACTGACGGAAACCTAGTGTTGGAGAGCGAGCCTAAGGATTCAGCCGCAGCCATTGGTCTGGCAGCAGCGATCCTGTACCAGCGTGATCCGCAGTACATTATGGGTTCTTTTGCTGCTGATCAGGTGATCAGCCCGATGGGCGCATTCCAGGAAGCGGTTCGGGAAGCTGTAGCCACGGCGGCCACCGGGAAAATTGTCACCATTGGCATCAGTCCCACCCACGCCTCCACTGGATTCGGGTACATTCGCGAAGGGGAATACCTGGCTGTGCCTGGTGCGCCCAGCGCCAAAGCCGTCGTCGAATTTGTGGAAAAGCCCAGCCATGAGGTGGCCGAGAGCTACTTGAAATCCGGCGATTATCTATGGAACGCGGGGATGTTTGTTGCCCCAGTTGCACTGATGCTCAAGCACCTCGAGGCTAACCAGCCGGAGTTGTATGCGGGCCTGAACGAGATTGCTCAGGCTTGGGATACCCCTGATCGGGATGAGGTGACGGCCAGGATTTGGCCCACCCTGCCCAAGATCGCCATCGATTATGCCGTGGCTGAGCCGGCCGCTGAAGCCGGGGACGTCGCCGTCGTGCCCGGCACTTTCCTGTGGGATGACGTGGGAGACTTTGCCGCGATTGGACGTTTGAACAGCGCCCGTGAAGTGGATGCCGTGACTGTGATGGGGGAAGGGGCTCGGGTATTTACCGAAGATGCCTCCGGCGTGGTGGTCTCAGATACGAAGCGTGTGATTGCCCTGATTGGAATTAAGGACGTGGTGATTGTGGACACACCTGACGCCCTGTTGGTCACCACTACGGAGCACGCCCAACAGGTCAAGAGTGCTGTGGACCACCTCAAGGCCAGTGGGGATACGGACGTCCTTTAGACGCTCGACGGTGGCCGTGGGTGCTGTGGGTATGGTGTGATTCGGTGCTCTGAGTAGGCGGGAGCGTAACGAATAGCGCAATGGCGGGCCTAAGTAGTTACAGTTTCACTTGTGCGAAATTATTCAATCGAAGGCGAACCAACCCCCTTGATCGGCCCCTGGCTGGAGCCCTTGATGGCAGAGTTGACGGATTTTCGCCGTGATTTGCATGCACACCCGGAGCTTTCCAATCAAGAGTTCCGCACCACTGACAAGATTGTGGAACGCCTCGAGGCTGCTGGTTTGAAGCCGCGGCGCCTGGAAGGTACTGGGGTGCTGGTGGATATTGGCTCCGGCCCTATTGCCACGGCGTTGCGTGGGGATATTGACGCCCTGCCGGTCATTGAGGAAACCAATCTGCCGTTTGCCTCACGGAATCACGGCGTGACGCACGCCTGCGGGCATGACATTCACACCACCACTATGCTGGGGATCGCGCTGATTCTGGCACGCATGGACGCTGCAGAGCCACTGGGTGGAACCGTTCGCATCATCTTCCAGCCTGCCGAGGAAACGATGCCCGGCGGCGCGTTGGCGTGTATCGCTCAGGACGCCTTGGTTGGCGTCCCTCGGATTTTGGCACTGCACTGTGATCCCAAAATTGAAGTTGGCAAGGTGGGTACCCGCATCGGTGCGATCACCAGTGCCTCGGACACCATCCGCATCGAGCTGACAGGCCGTGGTGGGCATACCTCCCGCCCGCACCTGACCGAAGATCTGGTGTTTGCCCTGTCTCAAATTGCTGTCAATGTGCCTGCTGTGCTGTCCCGGCGAGTGGATGTGCGCAGTTGCGTATCCGTGGTGTGGGGGCAGATCAGTGCGGGTGCCGCGCCGAACGCCATCCCCTCCAACGGATTCATGGCGGGCACCATGCGCTGCCTGGATCGCGACGCCTGGCATTCCGCGGGCGAGCTCCTGGATGAAGTGGTGCAGCAGGTGGCTGCGCCGTACGGCGTTGAAGTAGCGCTGGAGCACATTCGCGGCGTCCCTCCGGTGGTTAATTCCGAGCACGAAACTGCTTTGATTGAGGCTGCGGCACGCGCGGAACTGGGGAATGACGCCGTGGTGCTGACCCCGCAGTCCATGGGGGGCGAAGACTTTGCGTGGTTCCTGCAGGACATTCCGGGTGCCATGATGCGCCTGGGTACGCATACTCCCGGCGGCGAAGAGTTTGACTTGCACCGCGGTGATTACGTGGTGGACGAGGC
>JABBNV010000063.1:3615-3978 GCA_019352125.1 Acidobacteriota bacterium
GCTCTAGCCAATGGAATCAAGGTGCTGGGCGCCGCTGCACTGCGGACACTCCGCGACCTGTAAAGCTCAGACTCGCCCAGGCCTGGTTGCTCCCGCGCGGCCTTCGAGATCATCCCTGATCACCAGCTTCAACATTTTGCCCTATTAAGTTGTGCACAATTGAATTGTGGACTACCGTTGCTACTATGAGCGAGAGTGAAGTCCTGCGACGGCAGGTGTGTTTTGCCCTGTATTCGGCATCCCGGGCAGCTACGGCTGTCTACCGGCCCATGCTGGACTCCCTGGGGATTACCTACCCGCAATACCTGGTGTTGTTGCTGCTTTGGGAGCGAGATGGTGCCAGCGTCCGCGAGCTGTCCGAGG
>JABBNV010000063.1:3988-11648 GCA_019352125.1 Acidobacteriota bacterium
CCGGCACGCTCTCCCCCCTGCTCAAGCGAATGGAGGCTGCCGGGCTGGTGGATCGCCGTCGTAGTGCCAGCGATGAACGTCGCGTGGAGGTTTTTCTCACGCACGACGGCGCCGCCCTCCGCACCAGAGCCGCGGAGGTTCCAGCGCAGTTGACTCGAGCAGCTGGTCTGAGTGCTACCGAGCTGGATCAGCTGCGTGCCACGCTGGGTCGGCTCACTGACGCCCTGCACGCTCACACGGCTTAGCCCGCACCTCTGCGGGTGAAAAAAGTATCTAGAAAAAACAATGAAAGGATCACGTCATGAAGGTTCTGTACACAGCGGAAGCTCTAGCAACGGGAGATGGCCGCGACGGTCAGGCCCGCACCACCGATGGGAAGTTGGAGGTCAACTTAGCCTCGCCCATGGAGTTGGGTGGGGACGGCAACGGCACTAACCCGGAGCAACTCTTCGCAGCAGGCTACGCGGCGTGTTTCCACTCCGCATTGCGCGTGGTGGCTCGCCGTTCCAAGGCGGATATCAGCGGTTCCAGGGTTCGTGCCGAGGTGGATTTTGGCGCCAACGGCAATGGTGGCTACGGAATTGGCGTACGGATGCACGTTTCCCTGCCTGCCTTGGATGCCGAGACCGCCCAGAGCCTCACCGAAGCAGCGCACCAGGTGTGCCCGTACTCCAACGCCACCCGCGGCAACATTCCCATGGAGCTGCTGGTTGACGCCAACTCCACCACACAGGAGGCATAACAATGACTGACATTTCAACCACTGCAACAACACTCCCTACTGCTGGACGCGAAGTCCGGCTGGTTCAGCGCCCGTCCGGTGAACCGACGCCTGCTGACTTTGAGCTTGCCGAGGCCCAGCTGCCTGAGCTGGCTGATGGGGATGTCCTGGTGAAGAACCTGATGTTCTCCGTGGATCCGTACATGCGCGGCCGGATGAATGATGTGAAGTCCTACGTGCCGCCCTTTGAGTTGGGCAAGGCTATGGATGGCGGCGCCGTGGGTACTGTAATTTCCAGCCGCAGTGATGCCCTCAAGGTGGGCGATGCTGTGGTTCACGGGTTGGGGTGGCGTGAATACGCGGTATTGCCTGCTGCTCGGACGCAAAAGGTGAGCCTCGACGGCGTCGACGCCTCGGCGTATCTCGGCGCCTTGGGCATGACTGGCCTCACTGCATACGCGGGCCTCACCCAGGTGGCCTCCTTCACCGAAGGTGACGTGGTCTTCGTTTCCGGTGCAGCCGGTGCGGTGGGTTCCATGGTGGGCCAAATTGCCAAGTTGCTCGGTGCCCGCCGGGTCATTGGCAGCGCAGGATCCGCAGAGAAAGTCCAGTGGCTGCTGGCCCACGGCTTTGATGCAGCATTCAATTACAAAGACGCACCTGTGGCCGAGCAACTCCGCAACGCTTTGGGCGACGAGCAGGGCATTGACGTTTACTTTGACAATGTGGGCGGGGATCACCTTGAGGCGGCCATCGGCGCCATGAACAAGTTTGGTCGGATCGCCATGTGTGGCGCCATTGCCCAGTACAACAGCACCGGTGCACCAACCGGACCCCGCAACCTGGCCCTGGCCATTGGCAAGAACCTGACGTTGCGCGGCTTCATCGTGGGGGAGTACCAGAATCTTGCAGGGGAGTACCGGGAGAAGATGGCCAACTGGATCAAGGGTGGCAAGATCTCCTGGACGCAGACTGCCGTGCACGGTATTGAAAACGGCCCACAGGCGTTCATCGATCTGCTCAATGGTGCCAATCTAGGCAAGATGGTAGTCACCCTGGCCTAAATACACCCCGTAGCAGGGAATCCGCTTACTAGTTGGTAACAAGTTCCCAACGATGCGGGCCGAGAGGGCACTTATGGTAACCACAATGTGGTTAATGCCACTACTGTGTTGTCAGCACAGCGTTCGCGCCCATCCCGGTCCGCGTTCCTTGCACCACGAATACCCGCCACGAGGCATTTTGGCACCCATCAAAATCACTCACTCGTTGGCGCATTGTGGAGAACTAACCGACGTTGAGGAACGGTGGAGATACATTGAAAAATTCACGGCTGAGCACGCTGAAGCGTGGAGTCACGTTGGGGACTGCCACGTTGGGGGCTTCGGTACTGTTGCTGACCGCATGTGGCGCCGCACCGTCGTCGACCGCTAGCTCAAATGGCGCAACCAAGAGCGATTACTTGGCTTGCATGGTGTCCGACTCTGGTGGATTCGATGACAAGTCGTTCAACCAGTCCGGCTACGAGGGCCTGCAGAACGCTGCCAAGGATCTGAACATCAATGAGAAGCACGTTCAGTCCAAGGCTGACACGGACTATGACCCCAACCTGCGCTCCATGGTCCAGGCGGGCTGCAAGATGACCGTCACTGTTGGGTTCTTGCTGGGTGACGCCACGAAGAATATTGCGACGGCCAACCCCAACAGCCACTTCGCGATCATTGACTACACGGATGACACGTTTCCCAAGAACGTCAAGCCCATTGTTTATGACACGGCGCAGGCCTCATTCCTGGCTGGTTACTTGGCCGCAGGAGAGTCGAAGACGGGGAAGGTTGCCACCTTTGGCGGCATCAACATCCCCACAGTCACCATCTTCATGGACGGCTTTGCGGACGGCGTCAAGTACTACAACGAAAAAAAGGGCAAGAACGTTCAGCTCCTGGGCTGGAACAAGGACAAGCAGGACGGCACCTTTGTTGGTGACTTCAAGCAGGTAGACAAGGGTAAGGTGCTGACTCAGGGATTCCTGGACCAGGGTGCTGACATTGTGTTGCCCGTTGCGGGTCCCGTGGGCTCCGGTGCAGGGGCGGCGATCACCGAGGCCAAGGCCAAGGGAACCGATGCCAAGCTGATCTGGGTTGACTCGGATGGCTACCTGACCGCTCCTGACTACAAGTCGGTTATTCTGACCTCCGTGCAGAAGACTATGGCTAGCGCTGTAGAGGCAGTTATCAAGGATGACAAGGATGGCAAGTTTGACGCCACTCCGTACGTTGGCACCCTGGCAAATGGTGGAGTGGCTTTGGCTCCCTTCCATGACCTGGATTCCTCCGTACCGGCGGAGATGAAGTCTGAGCTGGACCAGCTCAAGAAGGACATCATCTCCGGTGCCGTCAAGGTTGACTCCAAGGCCAGCCCCAAGAAGTAAGCACAACCCCATAAGAACAGTGCTCATCAGTGCTGCCCCTTCGCCGCTAGACTGGCGAGCGGGCAGCGCTGGTGTTTAAGAAGATCGGTGAGGGTTTTGAAACTCGAACTTAAAGGGATTACCAAGAGGTTTGGCTCCCTGGTGGCCAATGACCACATTGACTTGGTGGTGGAACCTGGGCAGGTGCACTGCCTACTGGGCGAAAATGGGGCGGGCAAATCCACCCTGATGAACGTCCTGTATGGGCTCTACGAGCCTTCGGATGGGCAGATTCTGGTTGATGGCGTGCCGGTGGTATTTGCTGGTCCGGGTGAGGCAATGGCTGCTGGAATTGGCATGGTGCACCAGCACTTCATGTTAATTCCCGTCTTTACCGTGGCGGAGAACGTGGCCCTGGGCAATGAGTCCACCAAGGCCGGTGGCCTGCTGAATCTGGAGGCAACCCGGGCCAAGATTCGCCAAATTTCAGCCCAGTACGGCTTTGATGTTGATCCCGATGCCATGGTGGAGGATCTTCCCGTTGGTGTTCAGCAGCGCGTGGAGATCATCAAGGCCTTGGTCCGCGATGCCGAGGTGCTGATCCTGGATGAACCCACCGCCGTCCTCACCCCGCAAGAGACGGACGAGCTGCTGGAGATCATCCGGCAGCTGAAGAATGACGGTAAGTCAATCGTGTTCATCTCGCACAAATTGCGCGAGGTGAAGGCCATTTCCGACGTCATCACGGTCATTCGGCGCGGCAAAGTAGTGGGGCAAGCAGAGCCGACGGCGTCACCCACGGAGCTTGCGTCCGCCATGGTGGGGCGCAGCGTCAACCTCACCTTGGGTAAATCGGCCGCTAACCCGGGGAAAACCACCTTCAAGATTCGCAACCTCACGGTAGTGGATCACAATGGCCAGCACGTGGTGGATGACTTGTCCTTTGACATATCCCAAGGAGAAATCCTGGCCATTGCCGGTGTGCAGGGCAACGGACAAACAGAACTGACCGAGGCCATTCTGGGCCTGCAGCCCCATGCCACCGGTTCAATTACCTTGGACGGCCAGGAGTTGTTGGGTCGCAGTGTCAAACATGTGTTGGCTGCTGGCGTGGGATTTGTGCCGGAAGACCGCACGGTGGATGGGCTGGTAGGAACCTTTACCATCAGCGAGAACTTGATTCTGGACCAGTATGACAAGGCACCCTTTGCTCAAGGTATCGGGATGCGCCCGCGCGTCATCGCTGAGCATGCCGTCAAAAAGGTTGAAGAATTTGATGTGCGCACGCCCAGTGTGGACGCCCTGGTCGGTACCCTCTCTGGTGGTAACCAGCAAAAGGTGGTGCTGGCACGCGAATTGAGCCGGCCCCTGCGACTGTTCATTGCCTCGCAGCCCACACGTGGGCTGGACGTGGGCTCCATTGAGTTTGTACACAAGCGCGTGGTAGCTGCGCGAGATCACGGAACACCTGTGATGATCGTGTCTACTGAATTGGATGAAGTGGTAGAGCTTGCTGACCGGATTGCAGTGCTGTATCGCGGTGCTTTGGTAGGCATTGTGCCAGCCACTACCTCGCGGGATGTGCTGGGATTGATGATGGCAGGCGTACCGGCGGAGGCCGCGCAGGAGCAGGCACTCGCCCACCAAAACGTTGGAGAATCTGCCGAAAGCTCGGCACGCAACACGGGAGAAGTTCATGAGTGATACCCCAGATCCAACGAGCAGCGAAGAGGCCAAGCCGGTTCCGCTGAACCACGAAGAGGTTGTCACCGAGGCGCTGGCTCCTGGCCAGATGCCCATCGTGGCGCCGCCCTCGGGAACCTCGGAAGCAGTGAACGGTTCCGTGATGCGCCAGATCTTCACCGGAAACGCCATGGTGTCCGTGCTTTCCGTGCTGCTGGCCGTGGTGTTGGGTGGCATCTTGATGGCAGTGACCAACCCGAAGGTTGCCGCTGCCTCCAGCTACTTTTTCGCCCAACCGCAGGACCTGCTCGCGGAGGTATTTAGGCCTTACGTAGCGTTGGTGCAGGGCTCCGTCTTCAACTGGGCAGGGGCAGATTTTGCCGCCCAGATGTACCCGCTCACCGAAACCCTTACCGTTTCCACGCCGCTGATTTGCGCCGGGCTGGGTGTGGCACTGGCTTTTCGCGCTGGGCTCTTCAACATTGGTGCCCAGGGGCAGATTATCTTCGGTGCGCTCTTTGGCGCCTACGTTGGCTTTGCCTGGCATTTGCCCGTCATCATCCACCTGCTGATCGTCATTGTTGCCGGTCTGGTGGGCGGTGCCGTCTGGGGTGGCGTGGTGGGGTTGCTCAAGGCACGCACCGGTGCGCACGAGGTCATTGTGACCATCATGCTCAACTACATTGCAAACTTCCTGCTGCTGTATTTACTCACGACGCCGGCATTCCAGCGTCCCGGGTCCACCAACCCCATTTCGCCGTTCTTGGACAAGAATGCGCTGTTCCCCGAACTGTTGGGGCCGCAGTTCCGGCTGCACGCAGGGTTCATCGTGGCCATTCTGGCCACCATTGTGGTGTGGTGGCTGTTGCACCGCTCCACCCTCGGGTTTGAATTCCGCGCAGTGGGGGCCAATCCCAGTGCTGCCAAAACCGCTGGTATCAATGTTCCGCGGACCACTATTTTAGTGATGGCCATTGCCGGGGCGTTGGCCGGGTTGGCGGGTATTGCCCAGGTCTCCGGCACCGAAAAATACCTCTCTGGTGGTGTGGCAGCGTCCATTGGGTTTGACGCCATTACTGTGGCACTGTTGGGCCGCTCCACCCCATGGGGAACCTTCTTTGCCGGGCTGCTGTTTGGGGCGTTCCGCGCCGGTGGCGTGGCCATGCAGGCACAAACCCAAACCCCCATTGATATTGTGCTGGTGATTCAGTCACTCATTGTGTTGTTTATTGCCGCACCACCTATGGTTCGTGCCATTTTTGGCTTGAATCCCAGAAAGAAGAAAACCTCAGTGACCCCACCGGATTCAGGTAATTCCACCGGTGCTAAGGGCGCAGTGACCGCGGGAGCCAACGCATGAGCACGCTGACAAAGACCCCTGCTCCGGATGCCAAATCCGGTACTTCTGCGGCGCCCGCGCTGGTGAGTTGGAAGGCCGGTGTTGGGTTCAGCATCCTAGCCATTTTGGGCACCATCCTGTTTGGATTCATGTCCAACTCCAAAACGGCCGGTTTCCGTATCGCGGAGGCCGCTCAGGAGGGTGCTTCCACCATTGCTGCCTGGGTGACACTGTCCTGCGCGGTGATTGCCACGGTTTGCCTGGGCTACCTGTGGATTTCTCGACGCCGCCAGGGCAGTAGTGTTTCGCGCTGGATCCCCGGTGCTACTGCAGCGGCAGTGGTACTGGTCATCTTGGCCATCATGGGCGCTGCGCAGGTAGAGAAAGTTTCGGTTCCCTCTGCACTGGTCGGTTGGATCTGTTCCATCATCCTCCTCGCTGTCGCGGTGTACTCGGTGATGCGAACCCTGGCAAAGCGCAAGACGCCGGGCTGGGCGGGCGCACTGTTCGCCGTCGCCTTTCTGGTGGGATTCATGGTGTGGATTGTGGCAGGTGGCCAGGATCCTGCACCATCCATCTCGCTGGCGGGCCTGATTGCTGGTTCCGTGACGTTGGCGGTCCCGCTGGTGTTCGGTTCACTTTCCGGTGTGCTGTGTGAGCGTGTTGGCGTGGTGAACATTGCCATCGAGGGGCAGCTGCTCCTGGGTGCGTTCTCTGCCGCCGTCGTGGCAACTGTTACCGGAAATCTCTACATTGGGTTGCTCGCCGCTGCTGTGGCCGGGGCTCTCGTTTCCCTGGTGCTGGCCGTGGTAAGCATCAAGTATCTGGTCAATCAGATCATTGTAGGCGTGGTGCTGAACGTGCTGATTTCCGGGCTCACCAGCTTCCTCTTCTCCACTTTGCTCACGGCGGATCCAAGTGGGCTCAATAAGCCCGGTCACCTGCCGCCGGTGGATATTCCTTTCCTCTCCAATATCCCCATCATTGGTCCCATCCTGTTTCACCAGTCGCTGGTGGGCTATCTGATGTACGTTGCGGTGATCGTGGTCTACGTTGGTCTGTTCCACACCAAATGGGGCTTGCGCGTACGCGCTGTGGGTGAGCACCCGCAGGCAGCAGACACGGTAGGCATCAACGTCAACCGCACCCGATTCACCAACGTGTTGTTGGGTGGTGCCGTAGCCGGTATTGGCGGCGCGTTCTTCACTCTGGTGTCAGTGGACGCGTTCAGTAAGGACATGTCCGGTGGGCGCGGATACATTGCCTTGGCTGCGCTCATCTTTGGACGGTGGAACCCCATTGGGGCATTCCTTGCTGCGCTCCTCTTTGGGTTTGCCGACAATCTGCAGAGCATCATCACGATTATTGGTTCCCCCGTTCCCAGTCAGTTCATGGCCATGCTGCCGTACGCGCTCACCGTGATTGCAGTTGCTGGGTTGGTGGGCAGGTCCAGGCCGCCCGGTGCATCGCGGCACGCGCGCCGAATGCGACGCCCGCCGCACGCGGG
>JABBNV010000064.1 GCA_019352125.1 Acidobacteriota bacterium
TGAGCCCCAGAATCCAGACCAGAGCGGTCATGCATCCCAGCAGTACTACGCCACCAAGAGTTTGGCTAACCCGCAGTGGAAGCTCGTTGGTGACACTGGTTCCTACACCACGGCATCGTGGTATCGATGGTTCCTTGACTCGGCAAACGCTACGAGTTCAAGCATCGTTGGCAAATCGTTCCGCACTTACTGCTCGTTTGGCTGCTCGAATGGCTCCGCGAGCGAGTATGTCAACGTGGCCATCGATCCGAACGCCGCGGCGCCGTCGAACATTATCGATACCTCGAAGAACTACCAGATCGCTAGCGGCGAGAACCGGGCACTGGCTCAGGTTGGCGGATCGCCGTCGACCACTACCATTTCCTCTTCCTCGTACAACCCTGCATCCGTGTGGACCTTCGTAGCCAACGGTGATGGTTCCTACACCATCAAGAATGCCTCCAGTGGCAATCTGCTGGGAGTGGATAACACCACTGCTGGTCGGGCATGGGGTGCAGCACTTAGTGTGGCGGCGCCCATCACCGCCAATGCGACGGCCCAGCAATGGTTCATCATTCCTGGGACCACTAGCACGGGTGAGGCAACGGGCTCCTACAGCATTGTGAACCGCTATAGCGGACTTGTTATCTCGTTGTCGCGCGGTCCGGAACAGTCTGTGACATTGCCAGCGCGAAGCTGGACGGATTCCACGGAGGGATCCGTCGGGGCCGGACAGACACAGGCAGCCCAGACGGTGTCCTTGTCTCCGGTCAACTGATGTAGTCAGTACACCGACTTAGCTAGGCAAGAAAGCGGCCCTCCGACTCACGAGTTTGGGGGCCGCTTTCTGCATTGTCAACTAACCAACAACATGGCGGAAGCCTCCCGCTTACGCGGCGAAAACGGCCACGATGTGCAGGTTCGCCGAGATGCGCCGATATGCTCCATCAAGTGGGATTCTAGCTGTTGTATCGATATCAAAGTTAGATATTTGGGGGACCAGACGGGGCATTTATAGCCGTCAAAGATAGACGACGTTCGTCTGCCTTGGACGATCGACGTAAGCCCTCTCGCGGGTGTTTCCGCGCAAACCCAGCGACGGGGCTCCAGATGATCACTGGCCATGAGCTGCGCGAGTCTGATGAGCCGTATTATGTTGTGCGCTTCGCCATTGGCAGCGCGACAGGGTGAGCAGCGGCCCGGGCTAGGGAGCTACATGGTTCTCCACATGTGCCCACAGTTCATCGATAGTGGGTGGGTTGGCGCCAGGCCGTCGCACGGTTATGGCGGCAGCCATGGACGCGGTGCGGCCCATCTGCTCCAGTACTTCTGAGGTGAAGCCATTGGCACGGTGATTGATCAGTCCCATGATCAGGGCTGCCATATATGAATCGCCGGCGCCTATGGTGTCTGCAACGGTGGACTTCACTGCCGGGATGCTGAGGCGGTTTGTGGGTGTGGCCAGCAGTGATCCGTGTGAACCTTTGGTGATAATTGCCAGTTCGGCACCTAACTCCAGAAGGTAAGTGGCGACGTCGTCGAGGTTCTTGCGGGGATAGAGCCAGGTGGCGTCTTCGTCGCTGAGCTTTACTACGTCCGTGAGGTTGATGAGGTCTTCAAATATCGCAAGAGCCTCATCGTGGCTGCCGACCAGGGCGGGCCGGATGTTTGGGTCATAGGTGACGATGCAGTTGTGATGACACTGTTCCAGGAGCGTCTTGACAGCGTTAGCACCCGGTGCAAGAAACGTGGCGATTGAGCCGGTGTGGAGCACTTGGGGAACATATGCCGGGGCGAGCGGCTGTACGTCCCAAACGACGCTGAACGCGTAGCTGGCGGACCCATCCTGGGCCAGAGTCGCAGTGGCTGATGAGGTTCTGTCAAGGGAATATGCGCCTGGCAGCAGGCCTACATTGGCGCTGTGCAGATGAGCTTCGATGGCGGCTCCTCGGTCGTCTTGTCCCAGGGCGGTCAGCAGCCCAGTGCTGACGCCCAAGCGGCCAAGTCCATAGGCGACATTTGCAGGAGACCCGCCGGGGTGCTCGGACGTGCCCCGAGACGAAACGACGACGTCGGTGAGGGCTTCACCGACCACAATGACGTCCAAGACCCGATTGTCGTCGGGGGCGCTCGTGTTGAGGGAATTCATGATCTGTCTTTCATAGGTCTGGGCCGTAGATTGAACCGTCGAGGTGGGCTGCACTGAAGTTGCCGGAGTGCCTCAGCGTGGTGGCTCAAGGCCCGTCGGTGCAGATATGCGGAGCTTTTCCAGCGTGGCTGTTCCACCTTTGGAATAGATACTGACACCAGCGCTCTCTGCCATCGGGAAGATTAGTTCCGCCAATGACACCTCTCCACCTTGGGTGAATACCTCAACTGAATAGTGGTCAACCGCCACGGTAAGGGTGTATTTCCCTCCTGTCTCGACGATGGGTGCAGTGTCGATCGAGGGGAAGGTGCTGTGGAAATCAACCTGGCCGGAGTAAGTGCGATCAACGCTGATAAGGCCCCGCACGGGACTAAGACCAATCCGGGTTCCTTCCGTAGCGCCCTTGCGAACGATGAAGCCAAATTCTGTGGCCGTTCCCGCGGTGAATTCTGCCTCGAGCAGAAGCACCGGTCCGTTCGCTTCTAAGGGGTGTGTGCCCTCGGCGATGGGTGTGGCTGAGCAGCTGAGAAGGGGTTCGCGGCCAAAATGGGCGGATATTTCCACCACCGGGCGTTGGATGAGCCGAGGTTGGCCGTCGACGGTGGCTAGTTCCACCTCCCGTGGGAGCGCCATTTGGCTGCGCCAAGGGCCAGTGGGGGTCTCCTTGGCGTAGTCCCAATTGTTCATCCAGCCCACCATGATTCGGCGTCCGTCGGGAGCATCGTTGAATGAGACGGCCGCGTAGTAGTCGCGGCCCCAATCCAGCCATTGATAGCTCTCCAACTGCTCTTGAGATTTAACCCCTGTGACAACAGTGGTTTCGGAGGTAAAAGTTTTGCCATCGAAATCACCGACAAAATACTGGCCTGCTGACCCTCCGTTGGGCCCACCTGGGTTCATATTTACACTCAGCACCCATTTAACCTTGGCGGGATCACCGTCCAATGTCAGGGGGAACAAGTCTGGGCATTCCCAGATTCCTCCCGTCGCATTGGCTGGCCCGAAACTGCTGAGGTACTGCCAAGACTTTAAATCGGCGGAACGGTAGAGCACTACTGTGTGCTCCGCTGCTTCCACGGCCACCATGACCCAAAATGATTCGGTTCCGGTGTTATATCGGAACACCTTGGGATCGCGGAAATTGGCCGAGTTTCGGTTCAATACTGGGTTATTGGCATATTTTTCCCACGTGAATCCGCCGTCGATGCTATACGCCAGTGATTGCGCTTGAAAGCCAAAGAGAGGCGATTCTTTGGTATAGGCACTCGTATAGATGGCAATGAGCGGCGGTTGTAGCGGGGTGCCCAAGCTGGAGGTGTTGTATGAGTCAAAAACAATACTGCCGGAGAAGATCTCCTCTTCCGCATCAACACGAATGGCCACGTCTTGCTCGGTCCAGAGGACGAGATCTTCCGAGGTTGCATGGCCCCATGACATGTTCCCCCAGGTGGATCCGAGTGGGTTGTTTTGGTAGTAGAGGTGGTAGAGGCCGTCGTGGAAGATCAGGCCGTTGGGATCATTGAGCCAGGTATTTCGGGCGGTGTAGTGAAGTACCGGGCGGACGGTGTCGACCGCGGTATGTTGGGTATTCATGGTGTGAAGCCTCAATTTGTGGCGTGCGCGTGGGTAAATGAGCAGGGGAGTGCGTGAGGGGCATTCGGGCTGACTAGGCGGAGGGATACTCCAAAGCCCAATGGGAGTCGGTGAGTTGAATTCGTTGACCGGATCCGCTTGGTGACTTGTAGCGTGCGCCTGACACAGCCCCAAGGTGAGCACGATTCACACCCCGAGCATCGGGAACAGCAGAGAGCAAAAGTCGCGTATACGGGTGATGAGGGTTGGCCATCAATTCCAGGCTTTCGCCGCCCTCTACCAATTCGCCGGCGCACATGACCATGGTGGTGTCGGCAATGTAGCGGGCAGAGGCGAGGTCATGGGTGATGTAGAGCATCGACACACCGCGCTCATCGCGGAGCCTTCGCATGAGGTTAAGGATGCCGATCCGTACCGACACGTCCAGCATCGAGGTTGGTTCGTCTGCGAGGATGACGTCGGGGTCCGCAGCCAAGGCCCGTGCGATTGCCACGCGTTGGCGCTGTCCGCCGGAGAGTTGGTGCGGATACCGGTCCAGCATGGATTCATCGAGCCCGACGGTGCCGATCAGGGCGCGAACTTTGGCGCGGAGTGCCTTGGTTCCTGCAGGACCTTGATGCAGGAGGATCGGACGGGTCAAAAAGTGCTCGATTCGGTGCGCGGGGTTGAGAGATCCAAAGGGGTCTTGGAAGACCATTTGAACCTTGCCCCGGTAGGCCATGGACGCATGGCGCTTCTGAGTGGCAAAAATATCTTCCCCGTCCAATTTGAGGGTTCCGCTGGTTGGCTGCTCTAACCGCGCTAGTATCCGGGCGATAGTGCTTTTTCCGCTGCCAGATTCACCCACCAGAGCCACAATCTCCCCTTGGGCTATGTCGAACGAGACGTTTTTGACGGCCGGGACAGTGGTGCGGAAAGGAAATGTTCCGCTGTGATAGTCCTTGCTTAGATTTCGGACTTGAACCAGGGCTTGGGATGTTGTTGCCAGAGGGCTCTTGAGTTTGTCTTGGACGCTCATTTTGCTGGCCTTTCGGAGGGTATAACAAATTCCGGAACGAGCAGACAGGCCGCGTCATGGTGTTCGGCAACCGGACGTAGAACAGGGTCCTGAATCTTGCAGGCGTCCATCGCCATCGGGCATCGTGGGTGAAAGCTGCACCCTGAGGGGCGGCCGGCCGACGTTGGCGGCGCGTCAGGTAGCCCCAACAGCTCGGTCCGCGGACCGCTCAGCGGTGGGAAAGCGTTCATGAGTGCAGTGGTATATGGGTGCAAAGGATCATCCAGCAGAACATTTGACGGCGCCACCTCCACCAAACGGCCGGCATACATGACGGCCATTCGGTGTGAGAGTTCCACCATCAAGGAGATGTCGTGGGTGATGAACAAGACGGAGAATCCCAGCGATTGCTGGAGTTCCTTAATTTGGGCCATAATGTCGCGCTGAACCACCACGTCAAGGGCTGTGGTGGGCTCATCCATGATGAGTAGTGATGGGTTGAGCGCTAGTGCAATGGCAATGACGACGCGTTGGCGCATTCCGCCGGAAAGTTGATGCGGATAGGCTTTCAGTCGATCTGGCGTGATATCCACCAAAGTCAGTAGATGGGCCGCGCGCTCACGGGCTTCCTTCTTGGGCATCTTTTCATGGGTCGTGAAAACGTCCATCATTTGCTCGCCGATGGTCATGACCGGGTTCATGGCGTTCATTGCACTTTGGAAGACCATGGACATTTCACGCCAGCGTGTCCGACGCAGTTCTTCGTCGCTGAGCGTCAGTACGTTGCGCTGGTTGAGCTCAATGGTTCCGTCGGTGATTTTTGCCGGTGACTGGAGTAGTCGCATGACGGCGTTGGCGATGGTTGACTTTCCGCAGCCAGATTCACCTGCCAGTCCAAAAATCTCGCCGGCGCCGATGTCCAGGCTGACTCCGTCGACGGCGTTAACCGTTCCCGCACCCGTCGTGTAACTGACGCGCAAGTTTTTGATGCTCAACACCGGTTTGGATGAGGCTCGAGTGCCAAGGTCGGAGCCGCCCTGCAAGATGGTGCTCATAATTAGTCTTTCTTTTCGGCGCGCAGGCGAGGATTGGTGACCTCGTCAACGGCGTAGTTGATCATGGCCAGGGCGAAGGCGATCAGTGCGATGGCCAAGCCGGAGGGTATAAGAACCCACCAATCACCGGTCATCATGGCGCCGTCATTGTTGGCCCAATAGAGGTTGGTTCCCCAGCTCACTGAAGACGTGTCACCAAGGCCCAAGAACTCCAATCCCGCTTGAGCACCGATCCCGTAGATGATGCAGCCCAAGAGGGTGCTCATAACGATCGAGGCCATGTTCGGCATGATTTCCAGGAACATGATCCGCCATGTCTTTTCGCCCGTGACAATTGCCGCAGCCACAAAGTCCTTGCCTCGAATCGACAGTGCTTGAGAACGCAATACACGTGCACTGCCTGCCCACCCGGTGATCACTAGGACGATGACGACCGTGGTAGGTCCTGGCGGTAGGAAAGCGGCAAGAACAACCAACAATGGCAGCCCTGGTATCAAGAGGAAAATATTGGTCAACAGCGAGAGCAATTCGTCAGCAACTTTGCCGAAATAGGCCGAAGCGATGCCGACCAGGCAACCGATGAAGGTGGCGATGAGTCCGACGGCGAACCCCACCGCTAGTGAGCTGCGTGAGCCCCATAGCGTCAGGGCCATTACGTCCTGGCCCTTCGCAGTGGTACCAAGCCAATGCTCTGATGACGGAGCAGCCGAGACATCAGGGCCAAAATTTGACGGGTTGCCAGGCGCAATTAGTGGCGCCATGACCGCTAACAAAACAAAGAGGAACAGAATGGTCAACCCAAAGAGTGCCTTTTTATTAGTGAGGAGACCGTGGATAAGCCCGCGGCCCGTGACCTTGGCCAGGATGCTTCGTTTGGCGGCCGGTGGGGTGGCATTCTCCATCGGCGTGACGGTTTGTCCTGGTGACTGGGAAATTGACATAGCGAGGAGTCCTTAGCTGACCCGAACCCGTGGGTCCAGGCGTACGTAGATGATGTCGACGAGGAAGTTCGCAGCCAGCACCGCGGTCGTAATAGTCAGGAAGATTCCCTGAGTCAGCGGATAATCCAAGCCCTGCACGGAATTGAGCAGCTGATAGCCAATGCCTGGGTAGGCAAAGACTGTCTCGGTCAGGAGCGCGCCACCTACCACGAAGCCCAGGGACATACCGAAGGAAGTGATGGAGGGCAACATGGCGTTACGAGCCGCGTAGTGGAACATGATCCGTCCGGAGCGCAAGCCCTTGGCTCGGGCCATTGTGATGTAGTCCTCGGCTGTCGTGGCGATCATGGTGTTTCGCATGCCCAGCATCCAGCCGCCAATGGAGACCAAGACGATAGTCAGCGCTGGCAGCACAAGGTGATTTGCGACGTCGGCCACATAACTAAAGCTGAACGAAGGTTCCACACCGTCGGTAAATGCGTGGTTGAGCGGAAACCAACCCAACACGATGCCAAAGAGATACAAAGCAGCCATAGCTAGCCAGAAGTATGGGAACGAACCGACAAAGACCAGCAATGGCGGGAATACCGAATCAAGGAACTTCCCGCGCCTCCACGCGGCAAGGATGCCCAGCAGATTTCCAAGCACGACGGCGATGATCAGGGACGTGGCGCCCAACAGCAACGTCCAACCAATTTCGGAGCTGATGACGGAGGAAACCGGCGTCGGGAAACGGGACAGTGAGATACCCATGTCGCCCCGGAAAATATTGCCGATGTAGTCCAGGTACTGCTGCCACAACGGCTTGTTGGTCAGGCCGAATAGCTGCCGCAGTGCCGCTATCTGATCCGGACGCATTTGATTCTGGACCTGAGCAAACATCCGACTGACCGGATCACCAGGCATGAGTCGCGGAAGGAAGAAGTTGAGTGTAATGCAGGCCCAGAAGGCGATCAGGTAGAACCCGAGCCTGCGTAGCAGAAATCTCATGGGGAGCCGACTACTTGACTGGTTTGAGCGACGTCAACACCAAGGTGGTGGTGCTGGACCGAGCCGAAAGTGTGGCATAGGGGTCGGCGGCTGTGGGCCAGCCGGTGAAGTTCTGCTCCGAGTAGGCGCCCCAGACTGGGCTCGGGAACAGGGGGATTACCGGCGCCGTCGCATTGAAGCGGGACTGCAATTCGTTCACGATGTTCTTCTGCGTAGCCTGATCGGACGTTGCCACCATTTGGTGGAGGAGATTCGTTGCCTGAGGGTCACCGAAGCGGTGGTAGTTTTCATTGGCGGACGTGCCAACGGGAACAACGCTGTCTTGTGACATCTCGCCACGGTAGAACTCATAGGGAGTAGTAGCGTCGTTCGTCCAAACGATTCCACTATCGAAGGTGCCTTTGGAGTAGCCGTCAACAACCTGCGACCAGTCCGGTGAGTTAACAGTCAGCTGAACGCCGATTGCCTGCATGTTCTTGGCAATCACCTGCGCCACGGAGAGCCAGTCAGATGATGACGAGCCGACGGAAATCGAGAACGCAAATGGCTTGCCGGATTTCAGTGTGCGGATGCCGTCGGCACCACGCGGGTAGCCAGCAGCATCCAGCATCTTGTTAGCCTTGTCCACGTTGAGCTTCGTCCAGTCACAGCTATTCACGATGGACGAATCCTTCCAGCTGGCGTAACCGTCGGTGAGGCCCGTGCAATCTGCGGGATGCGTGTACCCGGACATGCCCAAGGATGTTACCTGGTTGCGGTCAACTGCCATGCTCAACGCCTTGCGGACGTTCACGTCGTCGAAGGGAGCCTTAGTGGTGTTCAACTGCCACTGAATTGTGCCTCCGGTAGTGGGGTACCAGAACTTGCGATGTGCCGGATCCTTGTCTACATAGCTCTTTTGGATTGAAGGAATGAACTGGTCGCTCCAGTCGACATTGCCGTTTTCGAAGGCCAGGTTGGCGCCAGAGTTACCGGCGAACGCCAGCATTTCAATCCCATTGATCTGCTGCTTCTGCGGCTGCCAGTAGTTCGGGTTCTTATCCAGCTCATAGGATTGGCTCTGGAAATGTGAAACCTTTGTGTACGGGCCCGTGCCTACTGGGTCGGAGTTGGTGAACTTTGCCGGGTCGCTGACCTTGGACCAGATGTGCTCTGGAACAATGACCTGCGCGCCGATCTCGTACAGGCCGGGTGAGTAAGCCTTGTTGAACTCAAAACGCACAGTGGTCGGGTCGACCGCGGTAACGTTCGAGAGGTACGTGTAGCCGCCCTGAATTTTCTTGGCCAAGGTGAATGTGCTGACAACGTCAGCTGCAGTCATAGGCTGACCATCTGACCACTTCACGTTGCTTTGCAGCGTAAATGTCAGGCCCTTGCCGTCAGGGTCAACGGTCCAAGACTTGCCCAACCACGGGACAGCCTTGCCGGTCATGGGGTTCACAATGAGCAGTGGTTCAAAGACTGCCTGATCAGTCATGGGCAAGGCAGTCGGGGAAAATGGGTTGAAATTGCTGGTAAAGGTGGCCGTGTCTTCGCGGGGGATGCGCAGAATTCCATCGGTCGTTTTGCCTATGGATGCGGTGGGGGTGCCACCGCATCCTGTGAGGGCCATCGCACCTATCAGGGTGGATGCAGCAACGATGGACAGGGTGACGGAACGCTTGTTTTTGGGCATGGGATAGCTCGATTCGTGGGGTAGCGGAATGTGAATGTGAAGCGGTATGGGTGTGTAGAAGTGTGCGGTTGTCTAGTGGGGTCTATGTGGTGCGCCTACGGAACTTCGCTCAACGAGTGAACAATTAACGGGAGTCCCATACGCCAGGCTGTTCTCCCCTGGGGCAATTTGTGCCAGGGACCTGATGCCAAGGGCAGCCATCTCCCGAAAGGGGAGCGCAACGGTAGTCAGGCTTGGACGCAGATAGTTGGAAATGAGTTCTTGATTGTCGAAGCCGATCACGGAGACGTCCTCTCCGATGACGAGCCCGCGTTCTTTGATGGCGTCATAGGCGCCCATCGCCATGCGGTCTGTGGCGCAGAAAATGGCCGTGGGCGGATCTATGTCATCAAGGAGCGCGGCGGCCGCCCGGTAACCCTGGTCAGCCTCACCGCCTGCGTTGATGATGAGGCGTTCATCCGGGGCAATACCTGATTGAGTCAGCGCGAGGATGTATCCCTCGCGTCGACCTATCGCGGCCGGAATAGTGGGATCCAGATTGATCATCCCGATCCGGCGGTGGCCGGCATCGATTAGTCTCATGGCTGCAACGTGTCCGCCGCTTTTTTCGTCCGGGGTGATGGACGGTATCTTGCCGTTCTGGTCAAAGCAGTGGACCAGGACGGCGGGAACTTCGCTGATGGTGTCGGGCAAACTTACGCCGCGGTGCCATGCCGTTGCGTACATCAAACCTGCAACTTGGTGCTCAAGCATCATGTCGATAGCCTTTCGCTCCGACTTATCCGTCCCATCGGTGCTTGCAATCAACAGCATCCGGCCGTCCTGGGCAGCTTGCTCCTGAGCGCCCCGAACAATGTCCATGGCGTACGGGCCAGTGACAATTTCGGTGATCAGACCGTAGAGCTTCGATTCCTTGGATGCCAAGGCCCGAGCACTCGCGTTCGGTCGATAGCCCAACACGGAGACAGCCTGCTGAACCCGTAAACGAGTCTCCTCGGAGATCCCAGCATCGGTATTTCCACTCAGAACGAAGGACACAGTTGTCCGCGAAACCTTGGCGTGCTTCGCGACATCCAACATGGTGACCTTGGCCCGCTGTGGCTCGTTCATCGTTGAATAATCCGTTCGTTGAAACCTAGAAGAGAAACTTGTAACTAACGCGCTTATCTAACGCGCGTTAGTGGAAGTGAGATAAATCATAGGATGCTCAGCTGCGATGTGTCAATCATGTTTCTTCGGGATGTCGTTAGCGTCTATTTCGTTGCCGTGCCGGGTCTACTACGAGGAGTGGTGGTCCCAGGGCGACGGGCACCTACCTTGGCTTTCGGGTGAACAGCCCTACGTTTTGTGCTGCGGCGTCGCTGGGTGGTCAAAGCCGATATTGATGCGGGCAACCGTGCCGGTAACCTGCTGACCCGGGACTTCACCGCGCCGCGGACCGATCACACCTGGGTGACCGACTTCACCTAAGTCCGCACGTGGGCGGGCTGGGTCAGGCTGAGGCAGCCGGTGCCAGAGGCTCCAGGCTCACCGTGGCGGGCATTGCCAACGGCAGCCATGAGTGGGCGTTCTTCGGTACGGCATACGAATCCACCACCACCAGTACCTCCTGGGTACCATCGTGGACCCGTATGAGGTCGTGGACATGTACCGAGTCGGGCAGATCGTCCCGAAAGTCGAGCGCTTAGTCATGGTGTACGTCTTGGAGACCTAGCGCCGGCTGCAGGTAGGGGAGCTCACCTGCTGTGCCTTCAGGGTTCCACACGTCAGCTAGCGGCAGCCCTTCCGTGTGCGGATACGGGTGGGTGCCGACGGCAAACTGCGATTGACCATCGACACTGACTTCGCTAAGTCCGAAACGACGCTCTCTGAGCGGGGCTAAGACGCGTGATTGTGCTTTCAAAGACTGTCGCAGATCGGAAGGACTCCTTACCCAGCCTGAAAGTCATCAAGTGGTTCAGCCACCGGTGGAGTTCGAGTAATGTGATGGCATGACCTGCGAACCCATCACTATAGCGCGCCCGGACCTGAGCTCGTGAGGAGGGCGCTCGGCAGGGC
>JABBNV010000065.1:0-7378 GCA_019352125.1 Acidobacteriota bacterium
GAGCGATTTCTCTCACCCCGAACGATCTAGCCGACGCCCAGGTACGCCTCTTTGATAGCGGGATTGGCCAACAGCTCCTTGCCCGTACCGCTGTGCGTAATCGCGCCGGTTTCCAACACAAATGCTCGGTGAGCGCGGGCCAACGCTTGGTTGGCATTTTGCTCCACGAGCAACACGGTGGTGCCCTGGTTGTTGATCTCCGTGATGATCTTGAAGATCTGCCGGATGAACTGCGGTGCCAGCCCCATGGAGGGCTCGTCCAGCAACAGCAGTTTGGGGTTGGACATCAGCGCCCGGCCAATGGCCAGCATTTGCTGCTCCCCACCGGACATGGTGCCGCCGTACTGCTTTTGGCGTTCTTTCAGCCGGGGAAACAGGTCAAAGACACGTTCAATGTCCTTGGCCATGCCGCTGCGGTCCTTGCGGCCATAGGCTCCCATATCCAGGTTTTCCATTACCGTCATGCCAGGGAAAATGCCGCGGCCTTCAGGCGCCTGCGAGATGCCCTGCACCACGCGGATGTGTGCCTTCATCTTGGTGATGTCCACACCATTGAAAGTGATTGACCCTGCGGACGGATTCAGCAAGCCGGAGATGGTCTTCATGGTGGTGGTCTTACCTGCACCATTGGCACCAATCAAGGAAACAATTTCGCCCTCCTCCACGGTGAAGGACATGTCATTGATCGCTTGAATTCGGCCGTAGTGGACGGACACATTTTTCAGCTCAAGCAAGGTCATCTTCGGGCTCCCCGAGGTAGGCGGCGACGACTTTGGGGTCTTCGCGAATGACTTTCGGAACGTCGTCGGCAATTTTCTTGCCAAACTCCAGAACCACAATTCGGTCCGTTACACCCATCACCAATTTCATATCGTGCTCAATCAGCAAGACCGTGTAACCGTCGTCCCTGATGGTACGAATAAGGGTCATCAGTTCTTCTTTTTCAGCGGGGTTGAAGCCAGCTGCGGGTTCGTCCAGGCACAGTAGCTTTGGATCCGTCGCGAGAGCTCGGGCAATTTCCAAGCGCCGCTGGTGACCGTAGGGAAGGTGCCGTGAAAGGAAGTGCGCGTGATCCGCAATTCCCACAAACTCGAGCAGTGCCATGCCGCGCTCAATGGAGGATTTTTCCTCACGCACGTGAGTAGGCAACCTCAACAGGGCACCGCCAACGCTGGTGCGATGCCTCGCATCTAGCCCGACGACGACGTTCTCCAGCGCCGTCATCTCGCCAAAAAGGCGGATGTTCTGGAAGGTTCTAGCCAAACCGCGGCGGGTGATCTTGTGCTGTGCCAGCCCACCCAGAGATTGGCCTTCCAGCAGGACCTTGCCGGAGCTGGGCTTATAGACACCGGTCATGGCGTTGAAGCACGTGGTCTTCCCCGCTCCGTTAGGGCCGATCAGCCCTAGGATCTCGCCGCGCTTGATGTCGAAGGTCACGTCATCCAGTGCGGTCAACCCACCAAACTTCATGGTGAGGTTTTTGACCTCCACCAAGGCATCCCCCACCTTGACGGAGATGTCCCTATCTGGCGCTACCTGTTCAGCAAGGGCCAGATCAACGCCTTCTTCTCTCAGGCCTTCAACGTCAATCACCGGTTCAATGGCTTCACTCATGCCTGTGCCCCCTTTTCCTCAGCGCCGGCAACATGGGCGCCGCCAACGGCTTCGCCCTGACCCCCGGGGGGAGTATCTGAACCCCTATGGGTGAATTTGTTGTACACCTGCGTGCCATAGGCCAACAGCCGTTGGCGCGCAGGGAAGATACCCGCGGGGCGGAAGATCATAATGATCACCAGGGCAATACCGAAGATCAGGTACTTGTATTCAGCAATTGCAGTGAATCGCAACGGGATGTATGCCACCAGGGCACCACCCACAATGGCTCCAACCTTGTTACCGGTTCCACCCAACACCACCGCACACAAGAACAATACTGACGTGACGACGTCGAACTTTTGGTTATTCACGAAGCCCACCTGCCCAGCAAACAAAGCACCGGACAAGCCGCCCACGGAGGCGCCCAAAGCAAAGGCCCAGACCTTGTACTTGAAGGTGGGGACGCCCATGATTTCAGCGGCGTCCTCGTCTTCGCGGATGGCGATCCAGGCGCGGCCCACACGGCTACGCTCCAGGTTGCCGGCAAGGAGGAGCACCACAATGATGACTGTCAGCGTGAGCCAGTACCACGGGGCACCATTGGAGTTCAGGAAAATGGCGTTGCCGGACGAATCGGTTCCCGGCGGGTGACCCACGTTTTGGAAGCCAACCTGACCCTTCATCGCGGGGATGATCGTGGCCAGAATACGCACAATTTCACCGAAGCCCAAGGTCACAATGGCCAAGTAGTCGCCGCGGAGTCGAAGGGTTGGAATACCCAGCATGACGCCAAAGAACATTGCTACGGCCATGGCCACTGGCAGTGTCCACAAGTAAGGGATGTGGACGTAAGGAGAATCCGGGCTGGTCAGCATGGAGGCGGTGTAAGAGCCAACGGCAAAGAATGCTACGTAGCCAAGGTCCAGCAGCCCCGCGTAACCCACCACAATGTTCAGGCCAACGGCCACCAGGGCGTAGATGGACATCTGCGCCAGCGCCAGCGGCCAGTTGTTGCCTGGCTCGGTGGTGAGGCCGGGAATGTTCAGGATGGGCAGGAGGTAAGCAACAGCCACAATCACCAACAGATACAGCCATTGCTTCTGCCGTGGCAGGCCGTTCCACCGGGTCCCTAGGCCGTTGAACCAACCCTTTTTCTGCTTGCCCAAGGATTCACGGTCAACCGCGTCCTGCTGTGCTCCTGCACTAGGGAGGAGCGTTGGTCCATCGGTGGTGCTCATGCCTTGCTCCTTCCAAGTGAACTTCCCAGAACACCTTGTGGCCGCAGTACCAGTACCAGCACCAGCACCACGAAGGCCACTACGTCCGTCCATTGTGAGCTACCCAAGAGCACCTGACCATAGTTACCAATGAGGCCCAGCAACAGGCCACCCAACAGAGCGCCGCGGACGTTCCCAATGCCGCCCAATACCGCAGCGGCGAATGCCTTGATGCCCAGGATGAATCCTCCGTTGTATTGAACTCCGGAGGGGATCTTCATGACGTAGAACAATGCTGCAGCACCTGCGAGCAGGCCACCGATCACGAAGGTAGTGATGATGATGCGTTCCTTGTTGACACCCATCAGGGTGGCCGTGTCCGGGTCCTGGGCCACGGCACGGATGCCTCGGCCAGTACGGGAGCGGCTAATGAACTGATCAATCACCACCATCATCACCAGAGCGGCCACCACAATCACGATCTGCTGGGAGTCGATAATGGTGCCAAAGACTTCGAAGATGGGCGTGGGCCTGAACATGGTCAAGGCTGGCTCGGGGCTGGGCCCGCGCCATACGTACAACAGGTACTGGATGGTGAAGGAAACGCCGATGGCGGTGATCAGGAAGACCAGCCTGGGGGCGTTGCGCTTGCGTAGTGGCTTGTAGGCCACCCGTTCCACAATAAGTGCTGTGAGGGCCGAGACGATCATCGCGACCACCAGGGCCAGCACGAGGTTGCCCACAATGGCCCAGAAGCTCAGATGTGGAGCGGAGGGCCCAAAGTTCAGGGCGCTGAGGGTAAAGAACACTCCGTAGCAGCCCATGATGAAGACTTCGGAGTGAGCAAAGTTGATGAGGTTCAACACGCCGTAAACCAGCGTGTACCCGAGGGCTACCAGTGCGTAAATGGCACCAAAGGTGAGCCCGTCAAAGGTGGCGCTCCAGAAGTTCTGGGCGAGGGCATTGACGTCAAAGCTGATCCAGGAATCATCCATGGGAACCACCATGGGTAGTGCGTGGATCAGGGACGGAACTGCGGCACTTAGCATTTGTTCTTCCTGATGCTTGGTGAAGCTGACGGTGAATGTGACGGTGGCGAAAGAAATGCTGGGGGGTCCGTGTTGCTGACCCCCCAGCATTAGCCATTCTCAAATCAATTACTTACCGATGACACCGATCGGAACAATCTTTCCGTTTTCAACCTTGTAACCGTAGACATCCGGGGTCTGCAGTTCGCCGGTGGCGTCCCACTTGTAGTGCTTGGACAGACCGTCAGCGTCGTAGTTCTTGACCCAGCTCAGGAGAGCATCGCGGGTTTGTTTGCCCTTGTCAATACCGGAGAGCATAACCGTTGCTGCGTCGTAACCTTCAATGGAGTAGGTTCCGGGCTCTGCGTTGGTGAGCGTCTTGTAAGCGGATTCAAAGCTGGGGATCAATTCGCCAGGGATACACGGGCAGGTGAAGTACGCGTTGTTGGAAGCGTCACCAGCCTGCTTGATGAACTGGTCATCCTTGACGCCATCGGGGCCAACGAATGCTCCGGTGAAGCCCTTGGAAACCAGCTGCTGGTCAAACGGTGCAGCTTCAGCGTAGTAACCGGCGTAGTACACCGTGTCCGCCTTGGCGTTCATGATCTTGGAGATCACTGCAGAGAAGTCCTTCTGCCCGGTGATGACCTTGTCGCTGCCAGCCAGTGCAGAGCCAAGCGCCTTGCTTGTCTGGGTACCGAGGCCAATGCCGTAGTCCGAGTCATCCTGAACCAGGTAGACCTTCTTGGCCTGGAGCTTATCCGTCAGGAACTTGGCAGCTGCCGGGCCCTGAACGGCGTCGTTGCCCAGACCGCGGAAGAACGTGGTCCATCCGTTGGTGGTCAGCGACGGGTTGGTAGCCGAAGGCGTGATGTGAACCAGCTTCTGCTGCTCGAAGATGTTGCCGGTTGCCTTGGACTCACCGGAGAACGGGAGACCAACTACGCCAATGATGTCCTTCTCGCTGACAATCTGCGTCACAGGGCCGGTGGCCTTGTTGGGGTCGCCTTCAGTATCAAACTTCTTGAACTGAACCTGACACCCTGCATTGGCCTTGTTGTGCTGGTCAATGGCCAGCTGAATGCCGTTGAAGATGTTGATACCAAGCTGGGCGTTGGGGCCCGTTTCTGCGCCTGCGAATGCCAGCGTCGTGGTGGACGGGCAGGTTGCCTTTCCGTCGCCTGCGGGAAGCACGGCTCCCGCAGGGGTGGTAACGGAGGAAATCGCAGGAATGCTGACCTTGCTTGAATTTCCCGCCGCATTCGACGAACCACCGGTGGAAGCCTGATTGACACAGCCCGAGAGCATGAGGCCAAGGGCGGCCGTTGCAGCCAAGGTGGTGAGGACTTTCTTTCGATACATGATGTGCCTTCCGAGCCGCTTCCTTGAGGTCGGACGCCGTTGTCTGACCCCGAGGAAACCGAATATGTTCCATGAGACTACAACTAAAATTGTGTCAAAGAACACATCTAGGTGAATTAAGATCAGGTAACAGTGTTGTTTCGTCGAACGGACGGCGTGAATTTGCTGTGAATATCACGGATTTGGCAGCCCTCTATGGGCATATTTTCGTCTTAACGCACGATTGCGGTGATGCGCCCGGGAGGGTGCGTCACCGCCGTCGTACTGGCGTTTTGAGTGCTTAGGCCAAGCGAGCCGAGAGGTTCTCGTCCAGCGCAGCCAGGAACTCTTCCGTGGTCAGCCAGGACTGATCCTGGCCAACCAGCAGGGCCAGGTCCTTGGTCATCTTGCCTGACTCAACCGTCTTGACTACAACGTCTTCCAAGGTTTCAGCGAATGCAGTGACCTCAGGAGTGTTGTCCAACTTGCCGCGGTGCATCAGCCCACGGGTCCACGCGTAGATGGACGCGATCGGGTTGGTGGACGTGGGCTTGCCAGCCTGGTGCTGGCGGTAGTGACGCGTCACGGTACCGTGCGCTGCCTCAGCCTCAACGGTCTGGCCGTCCGGGGTCATCAGCACAGAGGTCATCAGACCCAGCGAACCGAAGCCCTGCGCTACAGTGTCCGATTGGACGTCGCCGTCGTAGTTCTTGCAGGCCCAGACGTAGCCGCCCTCCCACTTCATGGCGGAGGCCACCATGTCATCAATCAGGCGGTGCTCATAGGTCAAGCCAGCAGCTTCGAACTGCTCCTTGAACTCAGCATCAAAGATCTCCTGGAACAGGTCCTTGAACTGGCCGTCATAGGCCTTCAGAATCGTGTTCTTGGTGGAGAGGTACACGGGGTAGTTGCGCTGCAGGCCATAAGCGAATGACGCACGGGCAAAGTCACGAATCGAATCGTTGAAGTTGTACATACCCATGGCCACGCCGCCGTCGTCCCCATAGGTGACCACTTCCTGTTTGATCTCCTCGCCACCGTCTTTGGGCGTGAAGGTGAGAGTCAGGGTGCCTGCGCCGGGAACTTTGAAGTTCGTGGCTCGGTACTGGTCACCGAAGGCGTGACGGCCAATGATGATCGGCTTGTTCCAGCCAGGCACCAGGCGCGGGATGTTGGAGATGATGATGGGCTCGCGGAACACCACACCACCGAGGATGTTGCGGATGGTCCCGTTGGGGGAAACCCACATCTTCTTCAGGCCAAATTCTTCAACGCGGGCCTCATCAGGGGTGATGGTGGCGCACTTGACGCCAACACCGTGCTCCTTGATGGCGTTGGCAGCGTCGATGGTTACCTGGTCATTAGTGGCATCGCGGTTCTGAATGGACAGATCGTAGTACTTCAGATCTACGTCCAGGTATGGGTTGATGAGGCGGTCCTTGATGAACTGCCAGATGATGCGGGTCATTTCGTCCCCGTCGAGTTCTACGACAGGCCCAACTACCTTGATCTTGGACACGTGGTCTCCTTGTGATCCCCGGGGCTGGATTCGGTTCGCACAGCCCCATCAATTGCTCGTCAGCCATGGCGCTAATGGCGCACATAGCTCCGCAGATAACTATGCCATAACGCTGATATCTGCCCTAAACGGGGTGTTTTATGCATCGTGATCCGTCTCCAGAATCTTGGCCAACGCGTCCAATGCAGCTTCGGCGCCGGCGCCGTCGGCAGCGAGCACCACGCTCTCTCCGTGCTCCGCGCCCAGACCCATGAGCGAGAGGATGCTAGAGGCGTCCAGCGCGTCCTCCAACGGCTCGCCGACACGGCGGATGGTCACGTCCACACCCAAATCGCCTGCAGCCTCGGCAAAGATGGCGGCCGGGCGTGCGTGCAGGCCCACGCGGCTGGCAATGACGGCAATTTTTTCTGGCATGGTGTCTCCTTTAGAACTGTGAATTGCGAATTACACGAAGAGTCGATGGATACAAACGTTATTACAGCCCCAGTGATTCCAGCACCGGCAGCTGCTTGCGAACAACTGCCCGAGCAGAAATGGCGTCCTCGGCATCCAGTGCCAGCGCTGCCAGCTTTTGAGCATCCGCCATGGTGACAGTGCGCAACACAGCAGCTACTCCCGGAAGTGCTCGAGCGCTCATAGACAGGGTGGTGACACCCAACCCCACCAGGACGACGGCG
>JABBNV010000065.1:7388-11366 GCA_019352125.1 Acidobacteriota bacterium
CAGCACCGCCGGCTGCCACGGATCATTCAGCGCAGCCAGCGAGGCCAGCTGCCGGTCCGCCGCCATGGTGTACTGCGTCAAGTCATTGGTGCCCAGGGAAGCAAAGGAGACGTGTGCCAACAGTTTCCTGGCAGTGACGGCTGCGGACGGCACCTCAATCATCACTCCAGCTGTGGGCAGGCCGGCATCCGCAACCAGGGCCGCGAAGCTGGCGGCCTCCGTGGCCGTGGAAACCATCGGGGCCATCACCCATACATCTGCCGAGGAAGCTGCAGCGGCGCGGGCAATTGCGGCCAATTGGCGGCCCAGAATGCCGGGCGCGACGGCGTCCGTTCGGTAGCCGCGCACTCCCAGCGCCGGGTTGGACTCCTCCTCCGTGCCAAGAAACGGCAGCGGCTTGTCCGCCCCAGCGTCCAGGGTGCGGACTACCACTTTCTTGCCGGGGAAGGCATCGAACACGGCGCGGTAGGAATCTTCCTGCTCTTGAGGAGTGGGCTCCGTGCTCCGGTCCAGGAAGAGGAACTCCGTGCGGAAGAGCCCCACGCCCTGAGCTCCGGCCGCCGCGGCTTTCTGCGCATCGTGCGCGTTGCCCACGTTGGCTAACAGCGGAACAGCCGTGCCATCTGTCAGGCGATTGTCGCCGTCGAACGTGGCCAGCGATTGGGAGGACACAACCCAGCCTGCCGCCAACTCCCGCTCAACGGACGTAATCTCCGTGCTGATGACGCCCTTGGCCGCGTCGATGAAGAGCTGTGTGCCGTCCTGGATACTGGTGACGCCTTTAATGGCAACGACGGCGGGCAGGCCCAGGTTTCGCGCGATGATGGCCGTGTGCGACTGCGGGCCACCACCTTCGGTCAGCAGAGCCAGCACCTTGGAAGGATCCAACGTGGCCGTATCCGCCGGGGCAAGGTCATGCGCTATGAGAATGAACGGCTCTGCCGCCTCCGGAATCCCGGGAGCAGGCACGCCACGCAATGCCGCAACAATCCGGGCGCGCACATCTTCAACATCATTGACCCGCTCCGCCATGTAGCCACCCAGGTTGGCCAACATGGTGGCCATGACGTCGCCCGCCTCCCACATGGCTCGCTGGGTGGAGGCCCCGGCATCGATGCGCTTCTTGGCCTCCTTTAGCAACATGGAGTCAGTGGCCATCAGTGCGGTGGCTTCGAGCACGGCTTTGCCGTCCCCGGTAGCGCGCTCCGCACGCTGCCTCAACTCCGCATTGACTGCCTGTGCCGCTGCTTTGAGCTCAGCGAAGGCATCCTCTGCTGAGGCACCCTCCCCCCGGGATTCGCCCACTGCAGGTGCTGCAATGGGGTCTGGCATGCGTCGCGTAGGCGCAATAAGCCTCCCCGGGGTGACACCGACACCACTAAACGTGCTCATTTCAGCTCCCTTGCGACGTGAGAACGGGCTCACTGGACACGCTAGCAACCGGAGCCTTCCGTGCCCACCGTTTCAGAGCAACAACGCTCAGTCCGGTGACAATGGTGCCCACGATGATGGAGATGATGAACATGGGCAGGTTGCCAATGGCAAAGAAGACGAAGATTCCACCGTGGGGAGCCTGCGAGGTAACGCCAGCGGCCATGCACAGCGCTCCGGTGAGAGCGCCACCCAGCATGGAAGCGGGGATCACGCGGAGCGGATCAGCGGCAGCGAAGGGAATAGCACCTTCAGAGATGAACGACGCGCCCAACAGCCAAGCTGCTTTGCCGTTTTCGTGTTCTGCAGGGGTGAAGTTTTTCTTGTCCAAAACCGTGGCCAGGGCCATACCCAGCGGCGGAACCATACCGGCGGCCATCACAGCAGCCATGATCTGCCATGGCGCGTGGTTAGCAGCAGTGCCAGCGCCCAAGCCTGCAACGGCAAAGGAGTAGGCAACCTTGTTGATCGGTCCACCCAGGTCAAAGCACATCATCAGGCCCAGAATGACTCCCAGTGCGATGGCGGAGACGCCGGTCATGCCGGACAGCCAGGAATTCAAGCCGTTGCTGAGCGCTGCGATGGGGCCACCCAACACCAGGAACATCAGTCCGGAAGCAATGATGGAGCCCAAGAGGGGAATGATCACGACGGGCATCAAACCGCGCAGCCAGCGCGGCACACTCCACGTGCCCATCCAATGGGCAGCAACACCGGCAAGCAAACCGCCCACCAGCCCGCCCAAGAATCCGGCACCCATGAAGCCGGCAACCGCACCGGCGGTGAACCCGGGCGCAATACCCGGCCTGCCGGCAATACCGTAGGCAATGTAACCGGCCAGCGCTGGGACCAGGAAGCCCATGGAAAGGCCACCAATTTTGAACGCCACGGCACCCAGGTAAAGGGCCAGGTTGCCGTCCGGCAGGTTAAGCAAGGTGTTGTGGGACAGGATGTCTGCGGCCTTGGTGCCCAGGGCAATGTCATACCCCGCCAGCAGGAAGCCCAGTGCAATGAGCAAACCTCCACCGGCCACAAAGGGAATCATGTAGCTCACACCGGTAAGCAGGGCCTTCTTGGTCTTGGAACCCAGGCTTTCGTTGCCCGCAGTGGGTGCCTCGCTGGAGCTGGCTCCGCCCCCTGCCACACGACGGGCGTTGGGGTCAGTGGCGGCAGCGAGTGCCTCTTCGATCATCACGGCTGGCTCATCGATGCCGCGCTTCACCGGGGCGGAGATCACAGGGAGACCCGCGAAGCGTTCCTTGCCGTTGACGTCTACATCCACAGCAAAGATCACTGCGTCAGCGGCAGCAATATCCGCCGGGTCCAGAGGCGTGACCGCACCGGAGCCCTGCGTTTCAACTTGGAGATCTACGCCCGCCTCTTTGGCTGCGGCCACCAGTGAATCCGCAGCCATGTAAGTGTGCGCAATACCGGTGGGACATGCGGTGACAGCCACTAAGCGGCGTACTCGGGCAGCAGGTGCAGCGGTAGCAACCGCAGTGGCTGCCTCGGCCGCAGGCGTTGCAGTGCTTGCTGCTGCGGCAGGCTGATCGCTCAGCGCTCCGTCCACCAGATCAACGATCTCCTGCGGAGACGTGGCTGCACGGAGAGAAGCGGTGAAGTCCTTGCGAACCAGCGAGCGGGCCAACTTGGAGAGCAGCTTGAGGTGAACCTGGTCCGCACCCTCGGGGGCAGCAATGAAGAACACGATGTCCGCAGCGCCGTCCTTGGCGCCAAACGGTACCGCCGGTGCCAACCGCGCCATGGCCAGGGTGGGTTCGGTGACTGCTTCGGAGCGGCAGTGCGGGATCGCGATGCCGCCGGGAACACCCGTGGACGTCTTGTTCTCACGTGCCAGGGCATCAGCATAGAGGCCCTCAACATCGGTAGCGCGACCCTGCGCCACCACGGTTTCTGCGAGGTGTCGAATAACTTCTGCAGGGGTGGATCCCAGGTTTGCGTCCAGGGTCACCAACTCTGCGGTAATGAGTGTGGCCATGCTAAAACTCCTTGGCTCGGGCCAGATCCGTCACGGTGACGGCTTCGGGGAATGTTTCGGATAGTGCGGGAACGGTAGTTCCGGGAAGAGATGCAGCGGCGCTTCCATGCGCAACTGCTTGGCGGAGAGCGGCTGGTGAGCTACCCCCGTTGGTGTCGCTGAGTAAATATCCGGCTAGGGAGCAATCCCCCGCGCCGACGGTGCTGCGGGCCTCAATCTTTGGTGCTTGGGCAAACCAGCGCCCCTCCCGGGTCACCAGCACAGCGCCCTTGGCGCCCATGGTGGCCAGGACTGCCCCCACCCCTCGATCAACCAGCTGTTGAGCTGCATCCGCCGTGGCCTCCGGTGAAGCTTCCAGCGCTTCGACGTCGTCGAGCCCCAAAAGCTCAGCGAGTTCTTCACCGTTGGGCTTGATCAGGTCCAGCCCGGCAACGATGCTTTTTGCCAGTGGCAGCGAGGAGGAATCAACGGCCACTTTGGGGGCAGCGGCACCGTATTTCGCGTGCAGTGCTGCTATTACCCGGGCATAAAAGTCTGCTTCAACGCCG
>JABBNV010000066.1:0-358 GCA_019352125.1 Acidobacteriota bacterium
ACCCCAGAAACGAGCAGCGCCACCACTGCGGCAATCAGCCACGGCGATACCTCACCAGTAGTGTGACCTCCGGCCAGCACCACCAGCCCCATCAGCGAGATGGACAAGCCCCAGATAGTGATGCACCACACCACGGCCAGCCCCTGGCGGTTCACTCTGCTCAAGGGGCCGGAAAACAGCGCCGCCAGCATGGATCCCGCCGCAATTGCAGCCAACAGTAGGCCTGCAGTGGAGGCTCCCCCACCCAGCCACGCAGCACCGATGGCGGGCAATAGCGAGCGCGGCATGGCAAAAATCATGGCGCACAAATCCACCAAAAAAGTCATGCGAATATTGGGCCGGCCACCCAGGAAGGCAA
>JABBNV010000066.1:368-11297 GCA_019352125.1 Acidobacteriota bacterium
AGGCAAACCCCTCCAGCACGGATTTGATCCCGGCCTTGCGAACCTCGCCCTCCGGTGGCATCGCCGGCAGCCGAAACAGGGCCCATAAAGAAGCAGTAAAGGTAATCACATCAACTGTATAGGTCCAGGCGTAACCCACCTGAGCCACCAACACGCCCGCCAACAACGGGCCAACCGTAGTTCCCAAACCGAACACCAGCATGCTCAGCGCGTTGGCTGCTGGCAGGAGTTCTCGGCGAACAAGTCGCGGAATGATGGCGCTGCGCGCGGGCTGATTCATACCCGCCGCGCCGGATTGGATGGCTACCAACAAGTAGAGGATCCACACCTGATGGAGACCCAGCCAAGCCTGGGCAGCGATGCAGATGGTCACTAGCCACAACACGATAGAGGAAACCAACGCCACCTTGCGTCGATCCACAGCATCCACCACGGACCCGCCGTACAGCCCGGAAAAAACCAGAGGAAACAGGGCAAAGATTCCCAACAACCCCACGGCCCAGCTGGAATGGGTCAGGCTGTAAACCTCAAGGCTCACGGCAACCAGAGTGAGCTGAGTCCCGATGGAAGACAGCCCTGTACCCAGCCACATCCGCCGAAAATCACGACTCTCCCGCAAGGGGGTCACATCAGCAAGGAGGTTTCGCACTGATTGATCCTACCCGCCACCCAAGAAAGGTTATTATGACTCACTCACAATAAGTGCTTTACTGGGGACATGAGTACGACGACGACGCGGGACTGGGAAGGCGAACTCCATACCCATGCCCGCCGGGTGACCAAACAACGGCTAGCCGTGCTGGCCGTCGTCGAACGTTTCCCGCATTCCTCAGCGGAGGCCATTGCTAAGGTGGCCCGCGAAACACTCCCGGCGCTGACCGTGCAATCCGTCTACGTGGTCTTGGCTGATCTGCACACACTGGGGATGGTGCGACGGATTGAACCGCCCGATTCGCCGGCCCTGTATGAGACGCGCACTGGCGACAACCACCATCACGCCGTGTGCACCGGATGTGGCAGAGTGGAAGACGTGGATTGCGCTGTGGGTCACACTCCCTGCCTGACGCCCAGCTCCACCACCATGACGATTCGCATTGCAGACGTCCTCTACCGTGGCCTCTGCCGCGACTGTGAAGCCGCACAATCAACCGAAGCAACCCTGGCGACCCCTAATTTTCCCTCCCCAACCAATCAAAGATAATCAATCAAGGAGAGATATGACCGAGCAATCAACTACACAGCACGGCGCACCTGTTACCTCGGATGCGCATTCACAGAGCGTTGGCGCAGACGGCGCAATAGCGCTCACTGACCACTACCTGGTGGAAAAGCTGGCCCAGTTTAACCGCGAGCGCGTCCCGGAGCGCGTTGTGCACGCCAAGGGTGGCGGCGCATTCGGTACCTTCAAGACCACCGAGGACGTCTCCAAGTACACCAAGGCTGCGCTGTTCCAGCCAGGCGTCGAAACGGACATGCTGATCCGTTTCTCCTCTGTTGCCGGCGAGGCTGGCTCCCCGGACACCTGGCGCGACCCCCGCGGCTTCGCGGTCAAGTTCTACACCACCGAGGGCAACTATGACCTGGTAGGCAACAACACCCCCGTCTTCTTCATCCGCGACGGCATCAAGTTCCCGGACTTCATCCACTCGCAGAAGCGCCTCCCCGGCTCCAACCTGCGCGACGCTGACATGCAGTGGGACTTCTGGACCCTCTCCCCCGAGTCCGCCCACCAGGTCACCTGGCTCATGGGAGATCGGGGACTGCCGGCATCCTGGCGCGAAATGCAGGGTTACGGTTCACACACCTACCAGTGGATCAACGCCGCAGGCGAGCGTTTCTGGGTGAAGTACCACTTCCACTCCAACCAGGGCGCCAACGCGATGAGCAATGACGAGGCTGAGCAGCTGGCTGGTTCGGACTCTGACTACTACATCCGCGACCTCTACGAGAACATTGAAAAGGGCAACTTCCCGTCCTGGGAGCTGCACATACAGGTGATGCCGTATGAGGACGCTAAGACGTACCGCTTCAACCCGTTCGACTTGACCAAGACCTGGTCCAAGCAGGATTACCCACTGATTCACGTGGGCACCATGACGCTGAACAAGAACCCGGAGAACTACTTTGCTCAGATTGAGCAGGCAGCCTTCTCGCCGTCCAACTTTGTGCCCGGAATTGCTGCTAGCCCGGACAAGATGCTCCAAGCCCGCATCTTCAGCTACGCGGATGCACACCGCTACCGTGTGGGCACCAACCACGCGCAGATTCCGGTCAACGCACCGAAAAACGAGGTACACAACTACAGCCAGAACGGTGCCGCCCGCTACCAGTTCAACAGTGCGGACGTGCCCAACTACGCCCCGAACTCCAAGGGCGGCGCGGCAGCCGTTGAGCCAGTCAACGTGGGCGGCGGCTGGGAGAACGACGGGGCGCTAACGCTCTCCGCCCACTCCCTGCATGCCGAGGATGACGATTTCGGTCAGCCCGGCACGCTCTACCGCGAAGTATTCGACGACGGCCAGCGCGCACGCTTGCTGGACACGATCACCGGTGCCGTGGGTGGAGTGCAGGACGCTGGCATTCGCGAGCGCGCCGTGCAGTACTGGACCAATGTGGATGCTGACTTGGGCGCCAAGCTGCGCGCCAACCTGGGCAACTCCCAGAACTCCGAAGCGGAAGCATCCAACAAGCTCTAACGCTTAGGGCACTCGGCTAGCGGTCAACGGTTCAGAATTCTGCCGTTGGCCGCTAGCCAGCAGCGAGTGTCTCCGGCCATAGCTGAAGTAAATAGCAAGTCCTACCGCAACCCACACGGCAAAAAACAGCCACGTCTGCGTTGCCAGGTTGAGCATCAAGTAGATGCACAGCAGTGCGGAAAGCACGGGGATCACCGACCCCAGCGGAACGCGGAACGCCGGCGTGAGATCCGGTCGTTTGCGCCGCAACACAAGAATGCCCAGGCTCACCATGACAAAAGCACTGAGGGTCCCGATATTGATCATCTCTCCCAGTAGCTGCACCGGAGTGAAGCCTGCCAGAATGGCCACGATTACCCCACAGATAATCTGCGTGCGTGCCGGTGTGCTCCGCTTGGCCGAAGTTTTGCTCAGGACACGCGGCAACAGCCCGTCGCGGCTCATCGCCATGGTCACGCGGGACATCCCCATCAGCAGCACCATGATCACCGTGGTCAGGCCAATCAGTGAGCCCAAGGAAATAACAACCACGGCCCAATCTGCCCCTACCAGGTGGAACGCCGTAGCCAGCGACGGATCCTTTTCCGCGGCCAGCGCCTTGTAGGAGACCATGCCGGTGACTGCCAGCGTCACCAAAATGTAGAGCACGGAGACCACGGCGAGCCCGGCGAAAATGCCTCGCGGCAGGGTTTTCCTGGGGTTCTTGACTTCCTCCGCACTGGTGGCGACCACGTCGAACCCGATAAATGCAAAGAACACCAATGCTGCGCCGGAAATCACTCCGGAGACGCCGTACATGGCGGGGCTGGCACCGGAAAGAAACGAAAGGAAGGGTTGCTCGGCCCAACCCGTTGCAGAGGAGGACGGCTGGCTACTGGGCACAAACGGTGAGTAGTTTGCGGCCTTGACGTAGAAGAAGCCGACCACAATAACGAACAGCACTATCGCAATCTTGATCATCGTAAAGACGTTGTTGACGCGAGCGGAGAGCTTGGTGCCCAACACCAGCACCACAGTGAAGACGGCCACCACAATGAGCGGCCCCCACGTCAGCGTGGCCGGGCCCAGCGCCACCTCCGCCGGTACATTGATGCCCACAGCTTGTAGGAAACCACTGAGGTATACGCCCCAATATTTGGCAATCACCGAACCGGCCATGACGAGTTCCAGAATCAGGTTCCAGCCAATAATCCACGCCAACAACTCCCCCATGGTGGCGTAGGTGAAGACGTATGCGCTGCCGGTCACGGGAATGGCCGTGGCAAATTCCGCGTAACACATGATGGCCAGCGCGCAGGTGATGGCTGCCAGCACAAAGGAGACCGTGACAGCAGGGCCTGCGTTATTGGCCGCAGCCTTGGCCCCCACGGAGAAAATTCCGGCACCCACTGCCACGGCGATACCCATGACCATCAGGTCCCAGGTGCTCAGGGACCGTTTCAGGGTCCTGCCCACCTCATGGGAATCTGCAATCGAAGCCTCGATGGACTTGGTGCGCATCAAACTCATGCGGGAAGTTCCTGACTGTTGGTGGAGACGGCAACCATCTCATCGCGCGGGACTACTTTGACGCGCTCTCGGCTCAATGAATCAGTGGATGCAGCGGCACCCAGCGATACTTCATGGGCGTCTAGCTTCAACCAGCCTGCCCAGGTGGTGTACTTGACTCCGCGGGATTCCAACAGGGAAGTCACGGCATCCTCACTGGGATTCTCCGCCGGCGGGAGCGTGTCCTTGTCTTCCAACAAGCACCCGATAGTTTCCAGCGCATCGCCCTTGGTGTGGCCAATGAGCCCTACCGGTCCCCGTTTGATCCATCCCGTGGCGTAAAGTCCCGGGATGGGCTCGCCGTCAGCGCCAGCAACACGCCCAGCCTGGTTGGGGATGACGCCTCGCCGAGGATCAAAACCAACTTCGGGTAGCTCAGATCCAAAGTAGCCAATGGCTCGGTAGACAGCCTGCAACGGGTAGTCAATCATTTCACCGGTGCCCCGCACATTGCCGGTTCCGTCCAGCTCCATGCGCTCAAAGCGCATACCGGACACCTTGCCATCGGTGCCTTGAATTTCCACCGGACTGTGCAGGAAGTGCAGGTGCAGACGGCGACTGGCCGGCTTAGCGCCCTCCTCCGGTTCGTCCGCCAGCCAGTTGGTCATGGTGTTCACCATGGTCTTTACCTGGTTGTTGGTCCGGATGGCCTCATCAGACGCCGCATCAAATTCAAAATCCTCGGGGTACTGAATAATCTCCACGTCCCGAGAGTGGCTGAGCTCACGCAGTTCCAACGGCGTGAACTTCACCTGGGCTGGCCCGCGACGGCCAAAAATGTGCACATCGGTCACAGGGGAGGCCTTCAGCCCTTGGTACACGTTCTCCGGGATCTCCGTCACCAGCAGGTCGTCCGCGTGCTTGGAAAGCATCCGGGCCACGTCCAGCGCCACGTTTCCGTTGCCAATCACCGCAACTTCACGAGCTTCCAAGGGCCATTCGCGTGGCACGTCCGGGTTGCCGTCGTACCAGGAAACAAAGTCCGCAGCACCATAGGAGCCTTCAAGTTCCACACCGGGCACATTGAGCGGGGCGTCCTTGATGGCTCCGGTGGAGAAGATCACCGCGTCATAGAAGCTACGGATGTCACTCAGGAACAGGTCCCGGCCGTAGGTCACGTTCCCCAGGAAACGGATATCCCCGCGGTCCAGCACCTTGTGCAGCGCCTTGACGATTCCTTTGATCCGGGGGTGGTCTGGTGCAACCCCATAGCGGATCAGCCCGTACGGTGCCGGGTACGCCTCGAATAGATCGATGCTTACTTCAAAATCGCGTTCAGCCTTGGTGAGAATGTCCGCAGCGTAAACGCCTGCGGGTCCTGCACCAATGATCGCAACCCGCAGTGGGCGGCTGGATGCTGAATTAGCCAAGAGGGGGGTCCTTCCGGAGGGTGTGGTCACAACAACCAAATGGTTCTAGTCTAATCGGCCGTCTTTGCCCGGGCTAACAGCGCTGAGTGTGCAGATGGCCACTTATTACCCTGTGGCCACGGAATAGTACGCGCAAATGTGCTGTTATTGCTGTGTGAAAGAGACGCAAGCACCGGCGAGAACCGGCATCGGAACGGGCATGGCCTACGGTATTTCTGCCTATGGTCTGTGGGGCATGCTACCGCTTTATTTTGTGCTGCTCTCCCCTGCGGGCAGCATTGAGATTGTGGCCAACCGCGTGCTCTGGTCCCTGCTGTTCTGCGTGCTCCTGGTAACCGTCACCAAGGCTTGGCCGCGGGTGCTGGCGGCCGCCAAGGACAAGCGCGTGTTGGGGACATTGGCCATAGCTTCTGTGCTCATTGCTGTTAATTGGCTGACGTACACCTATGGAGTCACCACAGGGCGCGCCATCGAAGCATCGCTTGGCTACTTCATTAACCCGCTGGTCTCCGTACTATTGGGTGTCTTGGTCCTGAAGGAAAAGCTCCGCCCGGCGCAATGGACCGCGGTAGGCGTGGGCGTTGTAGCCGTGGCGGTCCTGAGTGTTTCCTATGGCCAGTTGCCATGGATCGCGCTGGCGCTGGCCTTCAGTTTTGGGCTGTACGGTTTTGTCAAGAAGCGTGTGGGCTCACGCGTGGACGCCGTTGCCTCGCTGATTATTGAAACGGCGGTCTTGACGCCCATCGCCGCCGTGACCATGGTCATTCTGGCCCTCAATGGTGCTTCCACCCTGACCGGCTACGGTGCGGGACACTTCTGGTGGATGGCCGCTTCCGGCATTATCACCGCCGTGCCTCTGCTGTTCTTCGGTGCCTCCGCACGGCGTCTGCCCATGACTACCATCGGCTTGCTGCAATACGTGGCACCCGTGCTCCAGTTCATCATTGCCACCGCAGTGTTGAAGGAACAGATGGGATTGGACCGTTGGATTGGCTTTGGCATCGTGTGGCTGGCCCTGCTGATTCTCACCGTGGACATGTTCCGCAGTTACCGGCACACGTCCAAACTGCGTCGCGCCGCAGCGGTCCCCACAGCCGTCGGGTCAACACAGTCTTAGGATCAAATTAACCTGCAACGCCTACTTCAGTGAGGGAAGCCCTGAAGCGAGCCGGCAAGTTCGGGATCCAGGTACCCGGCTCGCCTCCCATCACTGTGGACATGCTTCGGCACCGTAAAGAGGACGTGGTGAGCACCCTGGTGGCTGGCCCGACGAAGTCGTTTAAGGACTGCAGCTGTTGTTCAGCGACGCATTCTTGGACGCCTAGAGCTCTACGTGCTCGTAGTCCCGCGGCACCACTACCATCGGTACCGGCAACGCGCGCAGCACCTTGTTCGCCGTCGAGCCTAAAAACAGCGTGCGGTGGGCTGCGAGCCTACTGGAGCCAACAATAACCAGCTCCCCGTCTTCCCACCCCACGCTATCCACGGCCTCTTCAATATTGCGGCCGTGGGCGACGGTCACGGTGGCCCGCCCGGCAGGCAGACGGCTGGCCGCCTCCGTGAGAACGGTGTTGGCGTGCTGGTGGGCAGGACTCAGGGCGTTGTCCAAATCAAAGTCTCCCTTGAGCTCATCCAGCTCCACCAGGGATACCAACCGCAGCGGAAGGTTCCGCCGGTTGGCGGAGTTGACCGCCACGTCAATCGCGGCCTGAGCACCTTGGCGAGTACCCACTGCCAGAGTCAGGCGTGTCAGCGACTCCTTGCGCTGGTAACCACGCGGGGCCAGCGCCACGGGAATGGGTGAGGCGTGCAACAAAGAGTTGGCAACCGAGCCCACGGAAAAACGCTTGAACACGCCAGCACTTGCCGCACCGATAACAATAAGTCCGGCACCGTACTCAACGCCTGCCTCAATTAATCCCTGAGCAAATGACTCTGCCTCGCGGACGTGGAACGTTGCCTCGACGTCGGCCGGTACGCGCTTCATGGCTTCGCGCTGAACCGTCAGCACCTCTTGCTCCCCCGCGCTCACGCGGTTCCCATCCGGGTTGAGGGCAATGTACGGCGAGTTCTCCTTCACCACGAACACCAAGTCCAGGGTGGCATCCTGAGTTCGGGCAATGACCGCAGCCAAAGCCAGCGCATCCGCGCCACGTTCATTGGGGGTATAGCCGACTACGTATCGCACGCGCGTTGCCTCTCGATCAGGATTCGAAGAACCGTGACGCTACCTTACCGCGGAGCGGAGTTCGCGTCACGGATTGCGGCAGCAAGAACGTCCAAGCCATCTTGCAAGAGCTCGTCACCAATCACCAGCGGCGGCAGCAGACGCACCACGTTTCCGTAAGTTCCACAGGTCAGAATCACCACGCCCTCCGCCAGACACGCCGCGGCAATGGCCTTGGTAGCATCGGGGTTTGGTTCCTTGGTGGTGTGCGCCGTTCCCGGCATGACCAGTTCGACGGCGAGCATGGCGCCACGGCCACGCACCTCACCAATAATGCCACTGTCCCCCAGCTGTTCCTGGAGAGATTCCAGCGTGCCGCGGACAATCCGCTCGATGTTCTGTGCGCGCCCGGCAAGATCATACTCACGCATGCTGCCGATGGCGGCCAGGGCTGCCACGCAGGCCACGGGATTACCACCGTAGGTGCCACCGAGGCCACCGGGGTGAACGGCATCCATCAACTCGGCCCGGCCGGTAACCGCGCTCAAGGGGAGGCCTCCGGCAATGCCCTTGGCCATGGTGATGATGTCCGGCACTACGCCTTCGTGCTGTACGGCAAACCATTCCCCGGTGCGGCAGAACCCAGACTGAACCTCATCCGCAATGAACACCACGCCCTTGTCTTTGGCCCAGGCAGCCAGGGTAGGCAGGAAACCATCCGCAGGAACAATGAAGCCACCCTCACCCTGAATGGGCTCAATCAGAATGGCCGCAATGGAGTCAGCGCCAATCTGTTTTTCCATCATGGTAATGGCACGACGGGCCGCCTCTTCGCCCTTGATTTCAGTCTCTTCGCGGTACGGGTAGCTCATGGGCACGCGGTAGATCTCGGGCGCAAACGGGCCGAAGTTGGTCTTGTACGGCATGGCTTTGGCCGTCAGTGCCATGGTCAGATTGGTGCGGCCATGGTACGCGTGATCGAAAGCCACGATGGCGTCGCGTCCGGTAGCCAGACGGGCCACCTTGACGGCATTTTCCACGGCCTCCGCACCGGAGTTGAACAGTACCGTGCGCTTTTCGTGGTCACCCGGAGTCAGCTGGTTGAGCTCTTCCGCCACAGCGATGTAACTCTCGTAGGGCGTCACCATGAAACAGGTATGAGTGAAGTGTTCCACCTGTTCCTTCACGGCCCCTGCCACTGCAGGATCCGATGCGCCCACGGAGGTCACGGCAATGCCGGAGCCCAAGTCGATGAACGAGTTGCCGTCCACATCGGTGATGATGCCGCCGTCGGCGTCTGCCACGTAGACCGGAACCGAGGATGCAACGCCGGCCGCTACCACGCTCTGCCGGCGGCGCGTGAGCGCTACAGACTTCGGGCCGGGGAACTCGCCCAGGACCTTGCGCCGCTGATCCAACCGGTAAGTAATTTCTGCCATCTAACTGCCTTTCGAGCGGGGTGTTATGCGTCCAGAGCGGACATGACGTGCTTGATGCGTGTGTAATCTTCCACGCCGTACATGGAAAGATCTTTGCCATACCCGGACTGTTTGAAACCACCGTGCGGCATTTCCGCCGTCAACATGATGTGCGTGTTGATCCACACTGCGCCAAAGTCCAAATCACGCGAGACGCGCATGGCCGTCCCATGATCTGTGGTCCAAACGCTAGAGGCCAGCGCGTAGTCAACATCATTGGCCAGCTCCACCGCTTCGTCTTCAGAGCGGAAGGTCTGAACTGTCAGCACTGGGCCAAAGGTCTCCTGCTGCACCATCGCATCCTCCTGTTTCAGGCCGTCCACCACAGTAGGAGCGAAGAAGAAGCCCTGCTCCCCCACCCGCTTGCCGCCGGTGACAATGGTGGCGTGCGCCGGCATGTTTTCCACTACCTTGCACACGGCGTTGAAGTGGTTGACGTTGTTCAGCGGCCCAAAGTAGTTGAGGGAATCATCCTCGTGTCCCGTTTCGAGAGACTCCGCCGCCGTCTTGAGGTGCCCCAGCAGCTCATCATGGGCGGATTCTTCCACCAGCACGCGGGTAATAGCCGTGCAATCCTGGCCAGCATTGAAGAACGCGAACTCGGCAATGGCCTGTGCTGTTTTGGCCAGATCCGCATCAGCAAAGACGACGGCGGGAGCCTTGCCTCCCAGCTCCAAGTGAGCACGCTTCAAGCCAGCGGCGGCTCCCGTAGCCACGGCAATGCCCGCGCGTACCGAACCCGTGATGGACACCATGGCGGGCACCTTGTGCTCCACCATGGATGCCCCCGTGGCACCGTTGCCCAACACCACGTTGAAGACGCCTGCCGGGAAGATGCCCTTGATGATGTCCGCCAACACCAGGGTGCTTTCCGGCGTGGTGTCACTGGGCTTCAGCACAATGGTGTTTCCGGCCGCGAGCGCGGGCCCAATCTTCCAGATCGCCATCAGGAGGGGGTAGTTCCACGGCGTCACCTGGGCAATAACACCCACGGGTTCGCGGCGCACAAAGGAGGTAAACCCCTCCATGTACTCGCCCGCCGATTTGCCTTCCAGCAACCGGGCAGCGCCCGCAAAGAACCGCAGCTGATCAGCGCCCACGGCCACTTCCTCCTGGGCAATCATGGAGCGAACCTGGCCGGTGTTGCGATGCTGGGCCTCTACCAATTCGTCACTGCGGGCTTCCAAAGCATCAGCCAGGGCCAACAACAGTGCTTGCCGTTCGCTGGGCGTGGTGCGGCGCCAGGTCTTGAAAGCTGTGCTGGCTGCGGACATGGCCTGATCGACGTCGTCGTCGCTGGAGACTGGCGCCCTGGCAACCGTCTGGCCATTGGTGGGATTGACCACCTCCAGCACCTCTGTGCCAGTGACGGGTACAAATTCCCCGTTGATGAAGTTCTGCAAGGTTTGGACCACGGTGTTCAACCTCTCGATTGCTGTTTCACGTAAAAGTACGCGGGGATCTGCCTGTGAGCCTAGGCCACCCACCCAGCCAAGGTGAATAGCGGAATGCACTGCGACTACCTGCCCGCATAGTGCGTTTGTATAGTTGACGTATGTCCCTGACTCTGACGGATCTCCTCAGCGCTCCGCACTTGAAACTCCGCACCGTGGGTTCCGCCACCGCCACCATTGATACGGCCATAGCGTGGGCCGCCGTCACGGAAATGG
>JABBNV010000067.1:0-9419 GCA_019352125.1 Acidobacteriota bacterium
CACAATTTGTGGAGATGGGGGGAATTGAACCCCCGTCCGATGTCGTGTTAGCAGGGCTTCTCCGGGCGCAGTTTGCGTCAGGATTTCTCGGCCCCAGCCCTCTTGCAAACAAGTGGCTGACCCAGGCCCAGCCGTCTAAAAGTCCCAGAAGCTCCAACGGCAAGAGCTTCCAGCAGTGGCTATCTAAATGACGCCAGTATCGGGGGCGATAGCAACCTCCGGCTGACGGACTGTCTTACTGCTTAGGCAGCAAGAGCGAAGTCAGTGCGCTTAGAATCGGCACTTATAGTTTTGCAGACAGCGTTTACGAGATAATTCTGCATCCTCGGCCCGCTTCACCTGCCGCGACAAACATCGTCGAAACCAGTCATCCCCTTATTGAGTTATCAATCCACTAAGTCTACCTCCGAAAGGACCAGAGGTTGCATTCCGCCCACTCGAGGTCCTAACTATTGGGCAACAACTGGGACGCCTGCTTGGCCTGAAGCATCTTTAGCGCGGCCTGATCAACGACGGCGGCGAAGGCCGGGTCCGCTTGATATCTGGCCACGAGCCCTTGGTACAGGGCTGGCAAGGTGGACTGATTGGTGCACAGGGCCAGCGTCCCGCCAGCGGCGATAAAGTCTGCCGCGCGCTCGGTGGCAGGAAATGGCGAGAGCTGCCGTGCATCGCACATGTCATCAGAGACGATCACTCCCTGAAACCCCAGGTCCCCTCGAACCATATTGCGCATCATCAATGACGAAAACGGGGCAATATGATCCGGATCAATCTGTGGGTAATATGCGCTGGACATCATGAGCCAGCTCTTACCGTCCTTGATGACTGCGCGAAAGGCAGCCACGGCGGGGTCATTGCGTACCGTAACAGAGTCAGTGACAGCAGTCGTGGTGTCCGTATTGGCGTTGACCCGCCCTAGGTTGGGAAAGTGCTTGGCAGTGGGCACAATCCCCGCAGAACTCAGCCCGGCTGCGAAGGCTGCGGCGTGGCCAGCCACCGCCTGAGGCGTGTACCCGTATTCGCGCCCAAAGACGCCAATGGGTGGGTTGGTGCTGGCTGCTGCGGGACCGGGAACTGTGTCCGCCACCGGGGCAAAGTTGACATTCACGCCCGCTGAGGCCAATTCGGCGCCCCAAATGTGCGCGGCATTCTGCAGAGCCGCAGGGGCCATGGTGCCTTGGTCCAGTGCCGAGGGGATAGCCGAAAATCCAGGTCCGGCAAGGATCTGTACGGCGCCGCCCTCTTGGTCCGTGGCCACGAATGGTTTTATTCCGGCGCTCGCTGCCGTCACGGTTCCGTTGAGCTGCTCCACCCGTGCCTTGATGGTGGCTGCCCCGGCGGAGGAATGTCCCTTGAGAAATACGTTCCCCACATGCAGTGCACTGAGATCATTCAGCGCGGGCGCATCAAGGCCGTTCGCAGGGCTGCTCACCATCAGCACTTGGCCCACCTTTTGTTCCGGCGTCAGCGATGCGAGTGCTAGTTCCGCGGGGCTCTTGGTGACAGTCGGCGTGGGCGTAGCTGTCGGCGTGGGCGTGGGCGTCGGCGTTGGAGTAGGCGATGGTGTCGCGGAGGGTGATGCACCTACCGCGCTCGATGCGATTGCTGTACCGGAAGTAGCGGGTGCCGCAGAGTGCCTACCGCCAAAGAGGGCATGGGCGTTGAGCGAAACTGCCACTACCAAAATTGCTACTACCCCGGCGGCCAGGGCCGCCCATTTCCAGTGACGAGCACGCTGCACGTAGTTCAACTCCTTTGATGGCATCCAACCAGCCTAGGCGTTTTTAGCTAAACCGGCGAAGATGCTCGGCGCTGAGCCGGTCCATTTCCTCATCGCTGATGGCGTCAACGTCTGCCCGCTCGCGCTTGTCCGTCCGGGAAAAGCGCATGAACATCAGGACAATGATCGGAACATCTGCAACCTCGCAAATAAACCACAGCCAATCGCCGGCCAGTTGCTGGTCCCGCAAGGGGTTGGGGAACCACCCTGGCAGGGGAATACCCAAGGGCCCTCTTCCATCCAGGACATGCTCGTTCAGTCGGAGCAAAATGCCGGGAACCGCGTCAGCCACCAGCTCTATAAAAGCAAACACAAACTCCAGCATCATGATCGACGTCGTTGTCCGTGTTCCAGCTTCCGTCACCGGAAGAACCAGCAACAGGCCCAACAACGGCACAAAAACAGTGAGTAGCCCTTCAATGAAGGGGTCGATGCGTGCAATGCCAGCAAGTGGCGTGAGCATCATGGAGAAAATCACCACACTCACCAACGGGGCCACCACAGCGTTGCCGAAGAACCGCATAGGCCAGTGCGCAGCCTTGGCCAAATGTTCTGCCGCGGGCGTGTTCGCGAGCGCCGCTTTTGCCAGTCCCAGTGGCTCTCCGAGCGACAACAAAATGGGAACCACAAACAACATGAGGGCTAACCGAATAGAAAACGCCCAGCGCAATTGGGCGGAGTATGTGCCCAAAAAGCCAAAGGAGATAACGGCAAAGAGTCCCAGCCCCAGCGCGTAGAAAGAGGCAATGCGCCAGCCAACCCAACGGTGTCCGTTGGCTGCAGCAGCGCGGAGCCCCCACCCATAAGCGATGCCGAGGACGGCCAACAGCCCTGCGGCCCACGGGTCGAAGGAAAAGGTACTGAAAAATTCTCCCAGCGGTGGCACTTAGCCGCGATTCTTTTCCCGCATGGCACGCAAAGCCTCGCGGGTATCCTGCTGCTCCCGCAGCGTCTGCCTCTTGTCGTAGTCCTTTTTACCCTTGGCAATCGCGATTTCTACCTTGGCCCGACCATCCAAAAAGTACAGTTGAAGGGGCACAATAGTGAACCCGGACTCGCGCGTCTTGTGCGAAATCTTGTCCAGCTCCTCGCGGTGGAGCAGCAGCTTACGACGTCGGCGGGCAGAGTGATTGGTCCAGCTACCGTTCAGGTATTCCGGGATGTAAACGGCCTCAAGCCACAACTCGTCCCCGTAGAAGGTGGCAAAGCCGTCAACCAAGGATGCCCTGCCCTCGCGAAGCGATTTCACCTCGGTGCCCATGAGGGCCAGCCCGGCTTCAAAGGTATCCAAAACAAGATAGTCATGCCGGGCCTTCCGGTTGGTGGCCACTATCTTCTGGCCACTTTCTTTAGGCACGGGACTACTCCTTCAACGGCCGAAGCCTGAGAAAACTGTTGGAGGCGGGAAGATTCCTGCCTCCAACAGTTTACAACGCTGGTTCTAGAGCAACGTCATCGGGTCAACGGGCCGACCGTTGAGCCACGTTTCGAAATGTGCGTGGCACCCAGTGGAGTTTCCCGTACTGCCGGTGTAGGCAATCAACTCCCCCACATTCACGTGCTGCCCAGCAGAAACCGTCACGGAAGTGTTGTGGTAATAAACGGTCGTCAGGGCATTGCCCTGGATGACCCCATGGCTAATCATCACTGTGTTGCCGCCACCCAAGTTGGTCCAGCCCGCCACAGTCACAGTGCCAGCAGCCGGAGCATACACGGGGGTGCCACACGGTGCGCCGAAGTCAATTCCCGTGTGCAGGTAGGAGCCGGTGCCGTTGAAGTCAATGGTTCCCGCCGGAACAGTGCGCCAACCCCATCCGGAGGTGATGCCAATGTTGGAAGCAAAGGGGTGCCGCAAACCAAAAGCGGACGGATTACCGGGTGGCGGGGCCACGTAGTTGTGATTCCCCGCAGCAGCAGCTGCCGCGGCCGCTGCAGCAGCTGCAGCCTTACGCTCGGCTTCTTGCCGCGCCGCAATCTCCGCAGCTACTTGATCCTGCTGTGCCTTCACCTGGGCCAAGGCTGCCTGAATTTGCGGCTTCTTCGCATTGAGCTCAGAACTCAGTGCGCTGGTGTCTGCAATGAGCTTGTCAACCGATGCCTTTTTGGCGGAGGCAGCATCACGGGCACTTTGCTCCGCAACCAGCGCCGCGTCGGCCTGTGCCTTGAGATCCTTGATTTCGGTCTCGACGGCGGTCAAACGCGCCTGAGAGTTAACGTCAGTAGCACTTTGGGTATTGAGCTTGTTCAGCGCGGCGGTTTGGGCTCGCATAGCTGAATCTGCCAAATCCATGGAGGAGGCCAAGGAACCCGCTCCGGTGGAGCCGAAGAGCAGGCTCAAATTGGTGGGCACTCCGCCGGATTTGTATGACTGCGCCGCAATTTGGCCGATGATTTTTCGAGTGTCCGCAATCTGGGCTTTATCAGTGGAGATCTGAGAGGTGATCTTCTCTTTGCTCTGCTGCGCAAGGTCCACTCGGGTAGCCAGGGCCTCAGCAGCGGCCGTAGCCTGCGCCACCTTGGTTTGAGCATCTGCCAGCGCCTGCTGGGCCCCCGGCAACTGCCCCTGATACAACGTCAGGTCTGCTGCGGACTTGGCAATGCCTGCATCCACAAATTCAAGCGAGGACGCAACGTCATTTGCCTGATTCTGAAGAGCCTGAGCCTGATCGTCCAGAGAGTCAGCCCGCACAGGACTTGGGCCAGCCACGAGAAAAGCACCTGCCAACGCGGCCACTACAGCGGTGCTCAACACGCCCCGTGCAAAACGACCGATCCGCCCACTGGGACGCCCATGCTCGCCACGGGGCTGACCAACGGGGCAAAGGATGGGTTGTGCGGATCCTTGAGCTGTCATGGCTACACCTTAAGGTATTTGCGAAGGGTCAGCAGCGAGGAAACGCCTGCCAACAAGATGCCCAACAAAATCAATACTGGGGCCACCAGTAGCGCCTGGTTGGCTGAGATAAACGCCGTGTCACGGTATTGCTGAGCCAGGTTGTCTTCGACAAAGAACTTGGCAACCAGCCACAGCGTGGTGGATGCCAACACCGCGCCAATGACGGCGGCGATCACCCCCTCCAGCACAAAGGGCAATTGGATCACTGCCTTGGACGCACCCACCAGACGCATAATTCCCGTCTCACGACGGCGGGAGAAGGCAGAAAGGCGGATGGTCGTGGCAATCAATAGGACTGCACAAACCACCATCAGCGCTGCGATGCCCACAGCCACAACGGACGCACCGTTCATCACAGAGAATAGCTTCTCCAGCAACTGACGCTGATCCACCACGGAATCCACGCCTGGAACGGAGGAGAAGGACTCGTTAATAATCTGGTACTTCTCTGGGTTGACCATGTTGATGCGGAAAGAGGAGGGCAGCTGATCTGCGCTAACAGAGTCAACGATGGGTGAGTTGGCGAACTGTTCCTTGAAGTGCTTGAGTGCATCCGCCTGAGACTCGTAGTTTGAGCTGTTGACGTATTGCTTGATCGCGGGCGAGGACAGCAGTGATTCGATGTTCTTTTTCTGCTCGTCCGTTACCGGCCCAGCAGCGCAATTGGGTGACGACGAATTATCGCTACACAGGAAGACGGCCACCTGGACCTTGTCATACCAGTAGCCCTTCATCTGGGTGATCTGCATCTGGAGCAACCCAGCCGCGCCCACAAAGGTCAGCGACACGAAGGTCACCAAAATAACGGAGACAACCATGGACAAATTTCGGCGGAGACCGCTTCCGATTTCGCCGAGCACAAACGCGAGTCTCATTTGTTGCCCTCCGCTTCGTTAGCTGAGCCAACTTCGGAAACGCGAGGACCGTCGTCGTGCTTCTGAGCTGAACTCACCACAGGGATCATAGAGGTGTACAAGGCCTTGGCCTCATCACGAACAATGACGCCGTTGCGCAGCTCAATGACACGCTTGCGCATGGAATTCACAATGTCATCATCGTGGGTGGCCATCACCACGGTGGTTCCGTTCTGGTTGATCTTGTCCAGCACCTTCATGATGCCGAGGCTGGTGGTGGGGTCCAGGTTTCCGGTGGGCTCATCAGCCAGCAGAATGCCAGGTCGGTTCACCACAGCGCGAGCAATGGCAACACGTTGCTGCTCACCACCGGAGAGCTCGTGGGGCATGCGGTTCTCTTTGCCTTCCAGTCCCACGGTTTTGAGGACTTCCGGCACAGTTTCCCGAATGATCCCCCGACTCTTGCCAATCACCTGCATTGCAAAGGCAACGTTGGCAAAAACTGTCTTCTGCGGCAGGAGGCGGAAGTCCTGAAACACCACGCCGATTCCGCGACGCATCTTGGGCACACGCCAGCTCGAAATATTGGCCACGTTTTGGCCAGCCACATAGACGGCGCCACGGGTGGCCCGATCCTCTTTGAGGACCAGTCGGAGGAACGTTGATTTTCCGGATCCGGAAGCGCCAACCAGGAACGCAAATTCGCCGCGATCTATCTCCAATGAAATGGAGTCGAGAGCAGGGCGACCCTTCGAATCATAGATTTTCGTGACGTTGTCGAATCTAATCATGACTGTGAATAACCAAACTGTCTGAACCCATAACAGTAGTGAAAACTGAGAGCCGGTGCGTGGGCATCTGCTGGGGGGAAGATTCCACCGGCCACTCGACTATAGGCAGGAGACCCCTGATTTGGTGGTCAACGAGCGCGGTGTGTCGCCCATGAAGTAACTGTTAGACTTCCGCATTGCGGTTGTCCGCACGCCAGCGGATGCCTGCATCGATAAATCCATCCAGGTCCCCATCCAGCACTGCAGAGGCGGTGCCCACCTCATGTTCAGTGCGCAAATCCTTGACCATTTGGTACGGGTGCAACACATAGGAACGCATTTGGTCACCCCAGGAGGCTTTGACATCCCCGGCCATGGCCTTCTTGGTTGCGTCCTCTTCTTGTTTCTTGAGCAGCAGGAGCCGGGACTGCAGAACGCGCATCGCCGCCGCACGGTTTTGCAGCTGGGACTTTTCGTTCTGCATGGACACCACGGTGCCCGTGGGAATGTGTGTCAGGCGCACAGCAGAGTCCGTGGTGTTCACGGATTGACCGCCGGGGCCGGAGGAACGGAAAACGTCCACCCGAATCTCGTTGTCCGGGATTTCGATGCTGTCCGTCGATTCGATCAGCGGAATCACTTCAACGGCGGCAAAGGAGGTTTGGCGGCGTCCCTGGTTATCAAACGGGCTAATCCGGACCAATCGGTGCGTACCCGCTTCCACGCTGAGCGTGCCAAACGCGTAAGGCGCTTTCACCTCAAAGGTGGCGGACTTTAGGCCCGCTTCTTCAGCGTAGGAGGTATCCAATACCGCTGTGGGGTAGCCGTGGCGTTCTGCCCAGCGTAGGTACATGCGCAACAACATCTCAGCAAAATCTGCAGCGTCCACTCCCCCAGCGCCGGAGCGAATAGTCACCACAGCCTCGCGGTCATCATATTCACCGGAGAGCAAGGTGGTGATCTCCAGCTGGGCCAAAGCAGCTCGCAGAGAATCCAGCTCCTTGCCCGCCTCCGCCAGTGAGTCGGCGTCTGCCTCGTCCTGGGCGAGTTCCACCAGCACCTCAAGGTCATCGATCCGACTTGCCAGAGTTTCCAGCTTCTCCAACTTGGACTGCGCGTGCGAGAGCCGCGACGTGATCTTTTGCCCGGCTGCCGGGTCATCCCAGAGGTCGGGAGCCCCGGCTTGATCGGAAAGATCCTCAATATCCTCTTTGAGCTTTTCCACCTCGGACACCTGCTCAATAGAGGTGTAGGTGGAGCGGAGGTCACGGATTTGCGCGGGATAGTCGATGTCAGCCATTTGATTCAAGGTTACGCCAAAGCGTTGCGGCATGCGCGTTCACGTGCTGGTTCGCGCCGGTTCGTAGCTTTGCCGGCCCGGCCTCTGGCATTGGCGTGCGTCAGCGTTGCAACTCGGCTCGGGCCGTGCTGCTGGCAGAAATAGGTACGCCGGCGGGAATCAGATAGCTCACCAACCACGGATGGGCGACGGCGGTCAGCGTCACCTGTGCACTATGCGCGTCCGCTGACCCGGTGGCGGCACCCACCCCCAAGTTATCGAAGCGTGCATACGCCCCGGACTCACTCAGAAAACGATTGGCACTATTTGCTACTTGACCGGACGTGAGTGCCGCGGCAGGAGCACCGGAACCGCCACTCACCTGCCCCAAGGTGAAACTGTCTGCCGCCGCAACGGCCGCTCCGTCTGCCGCAGAGAGGAGCTTCTTGTGCTCCAGATACAGGCTCGAGGCAGCCGTCACTGCGGTGATCACCAGCAGGCTCAGCAGCACATAACCAATAATCAATACGAGCAGCTCACCCCGTTCGGCGACGTTCTTGTTGTGGGCCGTCAGGTCCACGCTTGGCAGCAAGGCTTTCATCGGAACCGTCCCAACACTGCTGAGGACTGGCCAGTGACTGTTGCAGGGCTGGTGTTGACGCCCGGCAATCCCGGCACCAGCGGTAACGGAACGCGCAGCACCACCGTGGCAGTGATAGTACTTCCGGCGCTGTGACAATCTCCTTGAGAGCACTGGATTTCCACCGACGCAGCATCGGCCGCCCAGCCCAAATCCAGCATCGCAACGCTCAGCGCTGTATCCGCAGCCGCCTGGCCGGCTTCCGGCGACCGCGCAGCTGCGTAGACCTTGGCCGCTTGATCAGCGGCGCCTGCAGCGGCAAAGGCGCCCGCCTGCAGACTGCTCAGGGTGAGGATCAGGTAGACCACAGGGATCATTAACAGCACCGCCAAGAAAACGAACTCAATGACGGCGGAGCCATCCTCCCCCGCACCGTCTGGCGGTTCAGCGAGCGCAACCGGCTGTTTCAGGACGCGGGTATTAGTGCTGGACGGCTGCATGACCTGTCACCTCCAGTAGCCCGCCGGGTCCCAACAGGCCGATCACCGGCAGCGGAGCACGCACAGTCACCGCCAGAGTGTCCACACCGTTAAAACTCACTTGGTTTACCTGGACGTTCTGAGCAAATGTGGAGCCCAGAGTAGAAGTTATCAATTGTGTAGTGCGCTCCTGCGCATCAGCTGGCCCACGATCCGCCAAAATGCCATATCTGGCCCCCGACGCAGCCGCGTCCAGCAGCGTGTTGCGCACATGCAACACCAATGCCAGCTGAATGATGGCTAGAAACACGATTACGGTCAGGGCACCCACCAGCACAAAATCCACCACAGCCGAGCCAGTTTCGTGCCGAGTAGGCGCACCATCTGCCCAGACTGCATGATCATCTACCGAGGCCCCCTGTACTCCGGAAGCAGCGCGGCACGCACGTAGCGAACGTGCCCGTTCAAGTAGCTCGCGGAGCACTTGCATGGTGGCCCCAGCCCTAGTTCCCCTGAACTCGGCTCAGCGCATCAGTAAACATGGACTGCAATGCTGGGCCCGCGATGGCCAGAAGCCCAGCCACGAGGACGGCGGACATTAAGGTGATCATCACCCAACCAGGCACATCGCCGCGTTCGCCATCGCCTACCTGACCCCGCGCGGTCGACGTCCTGGCAAGAGTCAGAGCGGTGCCAAGGCTTAGCAATACCGTGCCCCACAACGTCCTAGACAACAGAGACTGTGTCTTATGCTTTTTCATGGTTCCTCATTCCCAATAGG
>JABBNV010000067.1:9429-10225 GCA_019352125.1 Acidobacteriota bacterium
GTAGTGATGCTAAATTTCTCTGCCGCAAGCCCCCGGCGGCGGTTGCTGTCAGGTGCCGATGTTCAGTAGCGCCAATCCAGGAAAGACTGCGAAGATAACCGTCAGCGGAAGTACGCCGAATACAACGGGGATCATCATCCCGATCTCCTTTTTCCCGGCGGACTCCATGAGCTCCCTTTTGGCCATATCCCGCACATCTTGAGCCTGTGCGCGGAGCACATCTGCCAGCGGCGTCCCGCGATTAACTGCCACGATAATGCCGTCCATAAAACGGGCCAGCGGTGGTAGCCGGGTAACGCGTGAATAATCGGTCAACGCCTCTACCAAGGGAACTCCGCTGCGCGTACGGGCCAAAACTCCGCTGAAATCCTTGGACAGTTCTCCGGAGGAATTGTTGGTGACACGTTCCAGCGCCCCGGTGGCACTTTCCCCCGCGCCCACAGCCAACGCCATCAGCTCCGCCAGAGCGGGAAACTCCGCCAACATCTTCGCTTCACGGCTCTTGATGCGAGCGCCCAGCAAGTAGTCCTTAAGTAGAAAACCACCCACGGCAAGCGCCAAACATCCCAGCAAGGACATAGGGAGGCTGAACTTTCCTGCAGCCACGCTGAACAACGCCGCCGCTATCCCCAGCAGGAGCCCGAGCGCCATCCAGACCAGCTGGGAAGCCCGGAAATCCAGAGGCGATTCATCCCGCCCCGCCAACTGGAGCCGGCGGGCCAACGCAGTGGCGCCAATGTTGAACCGGCCAAGGAATTTCCTCACGTCCAGTGTGAAAATACGCATTAAAGGCTCC
>JABBNV010000067.1:10235-11288 GCA_019352125.1 Acidobacteriota bacterium
ATCGTAGCTGGGGTTCTATCCGCTCGGTAAATGACGTACCCCGCATCAATGGCAGCCTTACCAGCGTTAGCCATAGGCCTGCACCCAGAAACAGCCCGGTCAAAGTTGCGAGCGCCATGGTGTTATTCATCCCAGCACCCGTTCGTCCGCTGGCAGCGTGCCGATGCGTAGCATCACGCGGTAGCAAATCACGGAGACCAATAGCCCGCCCGCCAGGACCAACCAGCCCGCCGCACTGTTGTAGGCAGCGATTGCTTCTGGCCGCGTTGCCAGCAGTAACAACACCATCCACGGTGCCGCGATAGCCAATCGGGCGGCATTCACCGTCCAGGATTGGCGTGCCTCAAGTTCGCTCCGCATCCGCGCACTGTCACGCAGAAATTCGGAAAGGGTGGCCAGCAGATTTCCCAATTGGGAGCCACCCACTTCACGAGTCAGTTTGAGAGCGGCGAAAATTCGATCTGCTACCGGATCCGCCAATCTGTCTCGCAGCCTGTTCAACGCCCCATCAAACTGCCCGCTGGCACGGTAGTCACTGGCAAAATCCGCGAAGAAGTATCGAAGTTCCTCCGGTCCCTTCTCGCCCAGCTGGCTCAGTGCTTCCGGTAGAGAGAGGCCAGCTCTAATAGCGGAGCGCAAGTGGTCCACCACATCCGGCCAGAGTTGCTGCAAGAGTTTTTGCCGCCTGTTGGCCCGCCACCGCACGGCTACGACAGGCATCCACGCAGCAAACAAGGCAAAGCACACAGCTATCGGAGCAGCACCGGAGAAGATGAAGAAGATAAGGAACGCCACTATGCCCAGCAGTAGCGTGCTGACCACAAACCCGGCGGTGCTGACCTTCTCAATCCCTGCATGGAGCAATAACTCACGAACATGATCGCGCCTCGGCGGTTTGGGGGCACTCGGTGGTGTGTTCCACAGGGACCACCACAGTAGGAACAGACCAGCCCCACCCATGGCCCCCAATAGCGCGCTCATGCTGCGGCCCCCAACAGAGCTGCTACATCAAACCCCGCGGCGTCGAATTTCTCTGGCGACGGCATGGAACTG
>JABBNV010000068.1 GCA_019352125.1 Acidobacteriota bacterium
CCGGCATGTGAGCCCCACCGTGATGCTTCGCAGCCACACCACCGCGGGCATACCAGCATTGTTGGACTCGCTGGCTCCCGAGCTGGGCCACTACGACGTGCTGCACGCCCTGCCCGGATTGGTTTACCGCCGAGATCAAGCGGACAAAACACATGTGGGAACACCGCATCAAGTGGATCTCTGGCGGCTGCGAGCGCGCACCCCCGTGTCGGTGGCGGACCTACATGAGTTGATGGAGATTGTGGTCAGTGCCGTACTGCCGGGCGCCAAGTGGCGAGCCGTGCCCACGGGCCATTTGTACACAGTGCACGGGCATCAGCTGGATGTTTGGGTGGACAGCCATTGGCTGGAGCTTGCTGAGTGCGGGCTCATTGCTGCTCACATTCTGCGTGCCGCCAACCTGGAAACGCTGCACTGGGGTGGGCTGGCGATGGGGATCGGACTGGACCGGGCACTCATGCTCCGCAAGGGCATTGACGACATTCGGCTACTCCGTTCCACCCGCGCCGATGTGGTGGCCCAACTGCATGACTTGAAGCCATGGAGGCCCGTGACAGTCATGCCTGCGATGCGGCGGGATCTCTCGGTCTTGTGTTCAGCAGGCACGGATGTGGAGGTGTTGGGTGATTTAGCCAGAACAGCATTGGGCGCATCAGCGGACCTCCTGCAGTCTCTCACTGTGCTCTCGGATACCCCTGCCGCATACCTCGCCGAAAGCGCACGCCAGCGACTGCAGCCCAGCCTCGGGCAGCATAACGTGCTGATCCGACTGGAATTAGCGTCTCTTGACCGCACGCTCACCGCGGGAGAGGCTAATCGACTCCGCGACGAGGTCTACCTGGCCATTCATCAGGGCCCGGTCAAGGAACTGATTGCAGTTTAAGCGTCGCACCCCTGCGGGCACTTCAACGTTGACGGATCCGCTGCGCAATCGCTGCAGTAGAGGTTGAGGTGTCTGCAGCGGGGGTTGGAACAATTTTCAAACTTGTTGGTGGGAGCGCTGCAGCGTACGCATTCGCCAATCGTCGTGGCTTCATCGCTAAATTCCAGATGCATCCGCTTATCAAAAACGTAGAGGGACCCCTCCCACAGGCCGCGATCCTTGAAGGTTTCCCCGTAGCGAACTATGCCGCCGTCCAGTTGGTAAACCTCGGTGAAGCCTCGATTGACCATCAGGGAACTGAGCACTTCACAGCGAATTCCACCAGTGCAATAGGTAACCACGGGCTTGTTCTTCAGCTCATCGTATTTACCGGACTCGAGTTCGGCGATGAAGTCGTGGGTGGTTTCCACATCCGGAACTACGGCGTTCTTGAACTTGCCGATCTGCGCTTCAAAGGCGTTGCGACCATCGAAGAAGACAACGTCGTCGCCTTTTTCTTCCACGAGCCGATGCAGCTCCTCGGGCTTGAGGTGCGTGCCGCCGCCCACCACGCCGTCGGTGTCAACCTTGAGCTCCCCCGGTGCGCCGAAGCTGACAATCTCGTCCCGTGCCTTCACACTCAGGCGTGGGAAATCATCGGCCGAGCCGTCGGACCACTTCACGTCGATGCCGTGGAAGCCCTTGTACTCCTTGGTGGTCTTCACGTATTGCTTGACGGCGTTGAGCTCCCCACCGACGGTGGCATTGATGCCATCCTTGGAGATGAGGATACGGCCGCGCAAGCCCAACTTTTCACACAGCGCACGCTGCCAGAGGCGCACGGCGTCTGGATCCGCTACCGGGGTAAATCCGTAAAAGAGCACAATTCGATGTAAAGCCACCCGTTAAGGGTACGCACTCTTGGCGTCGCCCCGCCATCAGCAGGTGCTGGCGGGGACGATGCCCTCCGCGACGACGGCGCTGGCCGGCGATGGGTGGAATGATGGTGGGGTGCCGCATGAGAATACATTGATCCCGCTGTTGGGCCGAGGTCCTGACCCGGAACAGCTGCTGCACGTGCGCACCATTCCCGCCCGGACGGCGGTGGTTGATCCATGGCCGGAATGGGTGCATCCGGATATTCGCGACGCCTATGGCACCCTGGGTGTTCACGAACCCTGGCGCCACCAGGTTCAAGGGGCAGATTCTGCACACTCTGGACAGCACACGGTTATTGCCACGGGCACGGCGTCCGGAAAGTCCTTGGCCTACCAACTCCCAGCCCTTGACGCTGTGCATCGAGCCGAGCTTCGTGTACTGGCCAACCCGGGGAAGATTGATCCCGACGGCGCCACAGTGCTGTATCTCTCCCCGACCAAAGCGCTGGCGGCGGACCAGCTCAACGCCATCAAAGCGTTAAGATTGCCGACAGTGCGCGCGGCCACGTACGACGGCGACACCGACCCCAGCACGCGCCGATGGATCCGGGACCACGCCAATGTGATCCTGGCGAACCCGGACATGCTGCATTTTGGCGTGCTGCCCAATCACACCTGGTGGGCCAGTTATTTCCGCAAGCTCAAGTACGTGATCATTGACGAATCGCACAGCTACCGCGGAGTGTTTGGCTCCCATGTGGCCAACTTGATGCGGCGCCTGCGCCGGGTGTGCGCCCACTACGGTGCGTCCCCGGTTTTTATCGCTGCCTCGGCCACCGCGTCCTCCCCGGAAGTCTCTTTTGCCCGGCTGATTGGTTCACCCGTCACCGCTATTACACAGGACTATTCTCCGCACGGAGCCACCTCGGTTGCGTTTTGGGAGCCCTCGCTGACGGAAGCCAAGGGCGAGAACGGCGCCAAAGAGCGTCGCACCGCCGTAGCCGAAACCGCTGATTTGCTCGCAAATTTGGTCTCCGCGCGCGTCCGCACTATCGCCTTCATCAAGTCTCGGCGCGGCGCTGAAACCATTGCCACCATTGCCAAGCGTTTGCTGGCCGAGGTGGACCAGAGTCTGCCGGGGCGCATCGCCGCATACCGCTCAGGCTACCTACCCGAAGAACGGCGAGCGCTAGAGAAGTCCCTGCGGAGCGGAGAGCTCCTGGGAGTTTCAAGCACCTCAGCCCTTGAACTGGGCATCGACATCTCCGGGCTGGACGCCGTACTGATCGCGGGCTGGCCGGGCACCCGAGCCTCACTGTTTCAGCAGATCGGCCGGGCCGGGCGTGCCGGGCAGGATGCGGTAGCGGCCTTTGTGGCCAGCGACGACCCGTTGGATACGTATTTGGTGCATCACCCCGAGGCCATTTTTGATGTCTCGGTTGAGGCAACGGTGTTCGATCCATCCAACCCGTACGTGCTGGGGCCACACCTCTGCGCGGCAGCCGCCGAGCTTCCGCTGGGACCGGCCGAAGTATCGCTTTTTGGCCCCACCACGCTGTCCCTGTTGGAGCAATTAGTCAGCGACGGGTACTTGCGACGACGCCCGGCGGGCTGGTTTTGGACCCATCCTCAGAGCGCGGCTGCGATGGTGAATCTCCGGGCCGACGGCGGCGGGCCCATCAACATTGTTGAGGCAGGCACCGGCGCACTGTTGGGCACCATGGACTCCCCGCAATCCCACTACCAGGCGCATCGCGGCGCCATCTACGTGCACCAGGGCGAGACGTTCATGGTGGAAGAGCTCAACGAAGAAGAGCATTGCGCCGTGGTGAGCCGAGCCCACCCGGACTACTACACCACCGCTCGAGACGTCACCCAGATTGAGGTGCTTGAATCCCTCCGGCACGAGGTGTGGGGGCCCGTGGAGGTCCATTTCGGCGAGGTCCAGGTGACCACGCAGGTGGTGTCCTTTCAGCGCAAGGCCTTCGTTTCCAACGAGGTCCTAGGTGAAGAACCATTGGAACTCGGTGCCCGTGACCTCTTCACGAAAGCCGTCTGGTTCACCATGGACAATGCCACGCTGGTCAAGGGCGGTTTGGTTGAGCCGCAGTTCCCCGGTGCGCTCCATGCTGCGGAACATGCTGCGATTGGGCTGCTGCCCTTGGTGGCTTCCAGCGATAGGTGGGATGTGGGCGGCGTATCCACTGCCTTGCATGCGGACACCGGGCAGCCCACCGTTTTTGTTTACGATGGCCACCCAGGTGGAGCCGGCTTTGCTGAGCGCGGATTCGAGGCAGCTGGTATCTGGTTGCGAGCCACGCGGGATGCCATCGCTGCGTGCGAATGTGAATCTGGTTGCCCCTCCTGCGTCCAGTCACCCAAGTGCGGCAACAAGAACAACCCGCTCGATAAGGGTGGGGCCATCACGCTGATAGACACCATTCTGGCGAATTCCCCACGGGCTATGGAGTCGGTTCCGGGGGCGGCCCGGCCCTAGCCCTCCCGGTAGCGGCGCCCAGCAGACCCGGCAGTGGCAGGCTCACGTCTACCTCTGCGACGTCTTGACTGGCGCCCGTGATGGCACACCGCGTCACCGTGGCCTCGTGGCGTGCCGCAACCTCCCCCGCCAGCTGACAGGGCTGCCCCTGGACAAGACCCCGGGCCGCATCAGCAGCTGCTAGCGCTGCCAAGTCTGCCGCCGTGGCTGCCCGCTGCGCGCCGGTGGCCGCCTGTACCAGCAACAGCACAACAAGTATGAGTGCCAGCGCAACGCTCACCAGCCCTACCAGCAGTACCGTTCCAGCTCCCGCCTCACGCTGCGGGAAAGAGCAGTGACGGATGCTCATCCTAGCGATGCCGCGCGCAGCAGCCCCGGCGGTACTGGCCAATGCAGGGCGCTGGGACTCTCCACATGGGCCGTCGCGCTTGCGGTGAGTGGAAACGTCAAAAGGTCAGACAACGGCCCGGTGGCGTGGCCGGTGACCTGCACCGTTGCGAAACCTCCGTCCGTGCTGACGGTGGCCGTAACCCCTGCCCCCGCCTGAGAATGCACGGCCGCGAGCGCGACCTCGGGCGGGTCACCCCGCGCCAAACTTCGGGCACCCGCGCGGGCGGCCGAGTCCAACCGCAGCGTCGTCATCCCCGCTGACGCGCCCAGAAGCATTAGCGCCAGGAGCACGATGACCGCGGGCAACCCGATGGCGAGCTCCGCCGTGACACTGCCCCGCTGCTGTTTCCGCTTCATGGCGTCACGGCAGGCTCAGCGCCGTACGAATGATGTTGAGCAAGAACCCACGCACCTCATCACTTTTCATGATCACCACCAACAGCCCGGCAAAACCAACGGCAGCCAATGTAGCCACCGCATATTCGGCAGTAGCCATTCCAGCCTCGGGCGAGTCATCCGGCGAAAAGATGTCGGTGAGGTATTTGTCGCGGGGATATAGCTCAATCACGTTGTCCGGCAATGGATCCTGGCTCTGTTCCGTCCAGTCACTGGCCAACAATAATTCGGTTCTCTTGCGCATCTGGTGTTCCTCACTCTCTAGGTGCAACTTCTTACGGGGTGCGATTATTTGTGCGATACAACCGCCTGGATAAGCGGCCACTACTAGCGTGATGCGCCAACGTGGCGAATAGTGCGGTGACTACTCGGTAAGTGGGTTCGGCCGCAGTTTTGACGGACTGTGGAGGAGTAAACCGGTACGTCACGGTGCAGTACCGGCAAAAGTGGGAATCAACGAAATCACCACAGGCACCACTCCCAGCGCAATGAACGCAGGCAAAAAACACAGGCCCAGTGGCAGGACCAGCCGAACACCTAACGAAGCCGCGCGCTTCTGCGCCAACCGATGCTGAGTCCGCCGCAGGCGAGCAGCCTCTGCGTACAGCAAAATAGCCGACGGCGCACCAGTTGCCGCAGCAAAATCCAGGGCGCGGCGGAGCTGATCGGCTGGTGCGTGGGATCCCGCGGCTGAAGATGCCTGCCAGGCGGCATCCCACGGTGTGCCCAACTGTAGTCCGGCAATAACGGTACGCAGGCGCACTTTCAACTCTTCATCCGCCACACCTTGCACTAGGTCAAGGGCACGAACCAACGGCAAACCAGAACCGATAGCTGTACCTATTAATTCCAAGATCAACGGCACGCTGCTCAGGCCCGGACCGGGCGGAGGTGCTGCCTCGTTCGCTGTGACACTCCGCGTGATGCTTCGCAGCGAGCGTTTCGATGTCCGCCCAAATATCCAAGCGCCTACGAGCAGGCCAAAGATGAGTGCCGACATCATGGATGATCCCGCGCTGCGCTGCGTACCAGGTGAGATGACCATGCATGCCCGGCGATCATCAGGCCGCCACCAGCGGCTGCAATCCCCCATCCCAGCGGACCGGATACGAATACCTTCAGTGGGTCAGCACCCATCATGAGTCCCAGCAGCAATCCGAGGATCGGCAGACAAGCCAGAATCCGCACCGTTGAGCGTGGACCTGCCATCGCCGTGTCCCGTTCGGCAGCCGCATCAATTTCGTCCTCCAGAGTGCTCGCATATTTATGCAGCACGGCAGCCACGGGGGCTCCGCTGCTTTCCGCTACGGCCAGGCAAGCGGCCAGCTCAAGCCAACGGCTTCGTTGTGCCGGTTCTGTTTCTATTCTCACGGTGTGAGCAGTCAGCGCGTTGCTCACGGGGATGCCGGAGTGGGCGGCTGTCTGAGCAGCGGCCAAGAATTCCGCGTGCGCGGGGAGATGACCACCCCGCTGGAGTTCAGCGTCCCAGACCGCAGTCACTGACCGTCCCGCGCTCAACAGAGCTGCCAACTCCTGAACCAGACGCACGAAGTCAGCCGCCACGCGCCCTTCCTTGGGCCCTAACCGGGTTCGGGCAAGGGGCCATGGGAGAGGGATCCGGTGGACATTGTCGGGATCCCCACGCAAGTATCTTGGCGCTCGCGCTGCACCTCCCCAGGTGAGTGCCGCCGCCAAAACAAGCAGGATGAAAATGGCCATCTGCTCACGCGCCTACGCTGGCTTTGCCCAGCGGCTCCCCTGCTGGATTCAGCAGGGCGCTGAATGAATCCCAGGCTGGCCCCGCCGTCGTGCCATGTGCAGTCACCAGGACAGCGGGGCGAACTGTCAGCATTGCCTCGCGTCGTTCCAAAACACCAATCTCGGTAAGGACCCGCTTGCCGTCGACTCGTGCCACATGGATGACGATGTCCAAGGCACTCGCCGCTTGGATAGCCACACCCTCAGGGCTCAGACCGGCCAAGGCTCCAAGTGCCGCCAAGCGCGCCGGAACGTCCGCGGAACTGTTGGCGTGGATGGTTCCACCACCACCGGAGTGCCCAGTATTGAGCGCCGCCAATAGTTCACGGACTTCGGCGCCTCGACACTCGCCAACAATCAGTCGGGTGGGACTCATTCGCAACGCCTGGCGCACCAATTCCGCCAAATCTACCGCACCGGCTCCCTCCGCGTTCGAGTGCCGCGATTCAAGCGTCAGGACATGTGCATGCTCGGGGTTCAGCTCCGCCGCATCTTCGATTAACACCAGCCTCTCCTCGGGGCCACACAGCCCCAGCAGGGTAGACAGCAGCGTGGTTTTGCCCGATCCGGTGGCTCCACTGATCAAAAAACTCAGACGACGGCGGAGGGCTTGCCGCAGCAGGTCAGCCACGGGCTCTGGCATGAACCCTCGGTCCACCAGCTCGTCCAGGCTAAAAACTCGCGGGCGGCGAATCCGGATGGACAGCAAGGTCCCTGTGACGGACACCGGCGCAATGACGGCGTGCACACGGAATCCACCGGGTAGGCGGACATCAACGCACGGGGAACCATCGTCCAACCGCCTCCCGCCGGTGGCCACTAGTCTGACCGCCAGCGCTCGCACGGACTGTTCGGAGTCAAAGAGAACATTCACGGGCTCCGCACCAGCGCCCCTGTCAACCCACACGTCCTGTGGACCATTGACAAAGATGTCCGTCACCTCAGGGAGCCCCACCAGTTCCTGGAGCGGCCCAAATCCGCTCAGCTCCGCTCGCAACTGCTCCACGGCGGCCAACGAACCGGACGCGCCAAGCAGCTGACCGCTACTGGCTAGTGCTGTTGCGATCCGTTCAGAAGTAACCGGACCATGCTGCGATAGTACAGAAGCGCGGATGTTGTTCAGTAGCTCTCCGGACGGCAACGCCTGATCCCTCGAGTGTGCTCCGGGAGTCATTACGGCCCACCCCCCAAACGCGCCATTAAGGCATCACAAAGTTGGCCAACCTTTCGATCCCCGCCACGTTCGGTCAGCCTGCCCGTTTCTATTGCCGTAGCGAGCCCCCGGCGCCACGGGAAGGTGCCAAGAAAAGGAATGTTCAACGCCTGGCCTATCAACTCAGCGTCAAGCCCTTCGCGCACTGGCCCTCGGACCACCAGGGAGAGGGGAACCAACGGAAGTTGGAGCCTAAACTGCATGCTGGCCACTGCGGGCCGAATTTTGGCTGGAACCACCAGCACCAAGTGGTCACAAAACTGCCCCAAACTGGTGAGCGCCTGGCTCGTCCTGCCTAGATCCACCACCGTGAGTTCGTAGCCGCGCCGGGCGGCAACGAGCACCTCCCTGCCCTGATCCAAGGGACCCGCTGCCGAGTCCCGGGCGCCGAGCGCTGACGCGGGAGGAGATTCGGATTCCCGCGCCGCAGCTCCCCAGGATAACAGCGAGAATCCGGCGTATACCGGCAGCGCCGCCGCCAATTGGGCAGGGTTCAAGTCGCCGCGCGCACCGGACAGATCAGCCCACCGCAACCCCTCCACCGGGTCCTCTGCCAGAGCGAGTTCCAGCCCTCCGCCCCATTCGTCCCCATCCACTAAGAGCGTCCGAACGTCGCGGCGTGCCGCCCAGCTGGCCAGCAACACGGCCAGAGTTGACGCCCCGGCTCCACCGCAGCCTCCCACCACGCCTACCACCGGACCTAGAGCGGCCGGATCTTGAAGCCTGCCCAAGTAGCCAGCCAGCCATTCAGCTCCCTCCGGGAGCGCGGCTACTCGATCAATCCCGGCGCTGCTGGCTTCGCGCCAAAGCCTGGCCGAGCCGGTGAGGGACGGGTCAAATTCCACGGACGCGCTCAACCCGACAGCCACTAGACGACGGCCAAGCACGGTTGCTTGGGCAGCATATTCGCTGGCAACGAGTACGGCTGTTGCCCCGGCAAGGGCAGCGGCGGCTGCGGGCACTGAATCCACCCGAATGAGGTCTACAGCGGCTGCGGCAGCAACCCGTGCTACCTCGTCATGCAACCGCGGGGATCCACCGATCAGCAAGACGGAGGATCGGCCCGGTGCGGCCGTTGTTGGAACCCCAGAAGGCAGCCCCACCTCCCCTGATTTTCGCGGAGCAAACCCCCTCCGTCTAGCGTTAGGCACAGTGCGCCTCGCCTCGGTATCCACCAATGAATGCGTCATGACTTCATAGTCGCGTGACATCGGCGGCAGGCTCCCGTGGATGGACCTCTATGTGCTGTATCGGGCCGGTTTGAACGGCTGTGGAGGGGACGTCACCAGCTTGCCCGGAGACCGGAGAGAATAGAACCATGTACGTGCTGCTGTCCGCCCCCGATGAGGCACCGACCGGGGCGCTGGCCCTGACGCCCCTGGATGCTCAGGGCAACCCCGCGGGCCCGGCACGCACAGTGACCCCAGCCAACCTTGCCGCCGTCGTCCGCGAGCTTGAAACCAAGAACCCACGCTGGGTCTGGCAGCGCACTGGCGACTTTTACCCCGCTCTCCTGAGTGCTGGCGTGAGTGTTGAGCGCTGCCATGACCTGACGCTCTGCCGCAATATTCTGGCTAATTCTTCCTTCACGGCTCACACGGACTATGCCAAAAACACACAGGCGGAGCCGATGGAAGAACCGCTGGACGAGCGGCCGTCCCTCATGTCCAACCCCCTGCAGGACAGCCTCTTTGCTGAGCCCGTAGCGGCGAAAGGCCCGCCAGCAAGCGCACTGGCCAGTCAACTACGCGCCCAGTTGGCTGCCCTCCGCCAAGCCACCGAGCCGGGACGTCTTGCCTTGCTGTTGGCTGCCGAATCCGCCGGGTCCCTGATAGCTGTGGAGATGCAGCACGCGGGGTTGCCGTGGCGTACGGACCTGCATGAGGCAATTCTCCAGGAGCACCTGGGGCCGCGCCCGCAAGGGCTAAACCGCCCGGAGAAAATGGAGGCGCTGGCAGCCGAATTGCGCCTTGCCCTTAACGCTCCCTCGCTCAATCCCGATTCGCCGCAGGAGCTTATGCGGGCCCTGCACAGGGCCGGGATCGAGGCGAAAACCACGCGCCAATGGGAGCTGGTCAACATCAAGCACCCGGCCATTGAACCTCTGCTGGCCTACAAGAAACTCAGCAGACTGCACTCTGCCAACGGCTGGTCCTGGCTCGATACATGGGTAGCCGATGGCCGGTTCCGGCCCGAATATGTGGTGGGCGGCGTGGTCTCTGGACGCTGGGCCTCCCGCGGCGGTGGTGCACTACAAATTCCCAAGCAGATCCGCGGCGCGGCCCATGCGGATGACGGATTCAAGTTGATTGTTGCGGACGCCGCACAGCTGGAGCCTCGGGTACTAATTGCTCTGGCACAGGACACGAAGATGGCCGAAGCTGCGCGGGACAAGGACCTCTATGCGGGCATTGCAGCGCAGGGCTTTGGCGGTGAGCGCGCGAAAGCCAAGGTAGCTCTTTTGGGCGCTATTTACGGCTCCACCACGGGGGAATCAGGCCGGCTGATGCCCCAGCTGACCCGCACGTATCCGCATGCCGTGGGCTTTGTGGAGGACGCCGCGCGAGCAGGCGAGCGGGGTGACACTCTCACCACCAGATTGGGCCGAAGCACACCGCCACCCTCGGATGGGTATCTTCGGACGCAACAAACCACCAATGAGGCGGAGCAGCGACGGGCGGATAGCTTTGCCCGCTCGCGTGGCCGGTTCACTCGCAATTTTGTGGTCCAAGGCTCAGCCGCGGATTGGGCAGCGTGCTGGCTGGCAGAACTACGACGGCGGCTCCGGGCACTTGCGGAGGAAGTCCGCGGCCCTCGTGCGGAGTTGGTGTTTTTCCTGCACGACGAGGTGATGGTGCACTGCCCAGAACCCTTGGTGGAACAGGTGAGCGCGCTGGTGGAGGATGCTGCGGCAGCAGCGGGAGAGTTGCTCTTCGGCAAGGTTCCCGTGGCCTTCCCGGTGACTACCGCCGTCGTCGATTCTTATGACAAGGCCAAGTAGCGCACCGTCCCAAGGCAGGTGTCAGAGAGGCGGAATAACCTCGCGGGAGGCATCCCAGGCAACGCTCCACCCCGCAGCGTCAAAGAGGCCGTCCAGAATCCCGGCGGTGAAGCCCCACACCAGTACGTCATCAACAACAAACGCGGGCCCTCGAAATTTCCGCCTGCCCCGTTGCATGGCCGCGGTATAACGATTCGCACAATTTGATGCCGATATGCAGGCCCTGATCGCGGAGGTGGAGACCAT
>JABBNV010000069.1 GCA_019352125.1 Acidobacteriota bacterium
CAACCTGTTCACCCGGTCGATTGGCAGCTCCATTGGTGTGGCAGTGTTCGGAGCCATTGCTAACTCGATCTATGCCGGCACGCCGAGTGGGGCAACCAATCAGCACACCATTGTCTCCGCCTCTGGTGCTGTGTTTCTTGCGGTACTAGTGGCGGCCGTTCTGACGGTGGTAGCGGTCATCGCGATGCCACCCGCTGAGGCGGCGTCCTGACCGCCGTACGTGCGGACCACAAGGCTAGACACCTTTGCCCACCTTAGCGGCGGCATGTTCCAGCACTTCGCGGAAGACGATGATGGCCGGGTGGGCGACGCTGGCACGCCGAACCGACGTGAAAATTGTGCGATAAGGATTGTTGGGCGGTGCCAGGAGCTGACATGAGGTCGGCCGGCCGGTCCACACGAGCTCTGGCATGAAGGCGATGGCGTTGCCGGACTCGATCAGCCTAATCTGAGCCTGTAGATCCGCGGTTTGGTAGCGTACGTCGGGTTCGAATCCAGCGCGGCGACAGGCCTGTTCCGCCCAGTGCCGAGAGGCAGTACCTCTTGGCTCCATCACCCAGGGCGCGTCACGCCCGGATTCTACGGAGTTGGTACCGAATCTGTTTAGTTCCGGCGACGGTACTGCTAGATGGATGAGGTCTGTGGTCAGTACTTTCCTATCCAGTTCCGGATGATGGGGAGCGGCATGGCCGGGGTATTGCTCGGCCACCACGAGATCGAAGTCGCGGGCCCACGTTTCATAGAGGGCCGTTTCAGGCTCGCGCTGGATCATCTCGACTCGGACGGCGGGAAACTGTGTTGCCATGGCGCTTAACGTATCCGGCATGAGTGCTAGGGCGGCCGATTGAAAAACGGCGACTCGTACTGTGCCGGTGACCGTGGTCAAGGATGCTGCCAGTTCGGATTCAGCCCGTTCCAGGGTGTCGAGGACCTGTGCGGTATGGGCCACCAAGATTTCTGCCTGTGGAGTGAGCTGAACACGCCGCCCGCTTTTACGAAGCAGTTCGACCCCTGCCTCCTTCTCCAGGAGTGCCAATTGCTGGGATACCGAGGACGGACTGAAGTTGAGGGCCGCGGCTACCCCGGCCAGCGTACCTCGCACTTTCAACTCCCGTAATAGCCGCAGGCGGCGCACGTCCAACACAGCGTTTCCAATCGATTAAGAAAACTAATGAATATCCGTTGGAAAAGATCGCTTTTCCTGAACATACCTTATAGCCATACTGATGGAAGAAGAACCCAAACCCCAACAACGAATGGTTTCGATCACCATGACACTGACCCCACCCGCCGCTGAAGATTACCCCGCCGCTATGGGGAACGGACTCGCCGAAGAGGCTGTTACCCTAGTTCGCCGCTGGTTGCAGGAAGGGGCTCAAGTTCCCGTCGACGCATCCGCGAAACAGCTAGCCGGTGTGCTGAAAGATCCCCATGGTTTGGAGTTCACCGTGGGGTTTGTTGACGGGGTAATTCGCCCCGAAGACCTCAAGGTCGCCGCCAGGAACCTGGCACGGTTGGCTCCAAAAGTACCTGTGTTCCTTCCGTGGTACATGCGCTCTGCGGTTCGCCTTGGCGGTGTGCTGGCTCCGGTAGTCCCGCAAGTGGTGATTCCGGTGGCACGCCGGGTGCTTCGCGAGATGGTTGGGCACCTGATCGTCGATGCCACGGATGCCAAGCTTGGCCCCGCGATTGCCAAGATCCGCAAGGATGGCGTGCACTTGAATGTTAACCTGCTCGGGGAAGCTGTTCTGGGCCGTGGTGAGGCGGCGCGCAGGTTGGAAGGAACGCACAAGCTCCTGACGCGCGATGATGTGGACTACGTATCCATCAAGGTCTCTTCTACGGTTGCTCCACACTCCGCCTGGGCGTTCGACGAAGCTGTGGAAGACGTCGTCGAAAGTCTCACACCTCTCTACCGCCGTGCGGCTGCTGCGGCCAGCCCCAAGTTCATCAATCTGGACATGGAAGAGTACAAGGATCTGGAGATGACCATGGCGGTCTTCACCCGAATCCTGGATAACCCCGAATTCAAGAACCTCGAGGCGGGAATTGTCCTCCAGGCCTATCTCCCCGACGCGGTTTCAGCCATGATGCGCTTACAGGAATGGGCAAGGGCCCGGCGTGCCGCGGGCGGTTCGCGTGTCAAGGTGCGTCTAGTCAAGGGCGCGAACTTGCCGATGGAGCAGGCGGAAGCCTCGCTGCATGGTTGGCCGCTGGCCACCTGGGGATCCAAGCAGGAGTCGGACACGAACTATAAGCGTGTGCTTAACTATGCGCTCACCCCGGAGCGTACCAGCGCCATTAGAATTGGCATCGCTGGTCATAACCTCTTTGACGTTGCCTATGCTTGGCTGCTTGCCCAGCAGCGTGGAGTGGAGCAGGCCATCGAATTCGAGATGCTCTTGGGAATGGCTACCGGCCAGGCCGAAGCAGTGCGGCGTGACGTTGGCTCGTTGCTGCTCTACACGCCAGTGGTACATCCTCAGGAATTCGACGTCGCCATCGCTTATCTCATTCGCCGGCTCGAGGAAGGCGCCAGTCATGACAACTTCATGTCTGCAGTCTTTGAACTGAGCGAAAACGAGGCACTTTTTGAGCGCGAAAAACTGCGTTTTCTGGCTTCGTTGGAAAGCCTCGATGCCAGTGTCCCGGAACCGAACCGCCACCAAGACCGAACACAGGCGGAAGTCCCTGCCCCACGCAACGCGTTCGAGAACACTCCGGATACGGACCCCTCATTGCCCGTCAACCAAGCGTGGGGCCGCGAAATCCTTGCACGGGTGGAAACGTCTGAACTCGGCAAGGAGCTGGTTGCAGTTGCCACCCTTAATACGAAAGCCGAGTTGGACGCGGTGTTGGACAGTGCCCATGAAAGTGCTCGCGCGTGGGGTCTCAAGACCGGCGCCGAGCGGGCAGAAATTCTTCACCGAGTTGGTGACGAATTGGCAGCTCGCCGCGCCCAGCTCCTGGAAGTAATGGCCAGCGAAACAGGCAAGACCATCGACCAGGGTGATCCTGAAGTCAGCGAGGCCATTGATTTTGCGCACTTCTACGCGGAACAGGCACGCATTCTTGACACCATGGACGGAGCTACGTTTGTGCCTTCACGGCTTACTGTGGTTACTCCGCCGTGGAATTTCCCCCTCGCCATCCCTGCGGGATCAACACTCGCCGCGTTGGCAGCCGGGTCCGCCGTCGTCCTAAAGCCAGCCAAGCAAGCGGCTCGAACCGGGGCGGTGCTTGCCGAGGCGCTGTGGGACGCGGGTGTACCCCGCGATGTGCTGGCCATGGTGCAGCTGAGCGAACGTGAACTGGGCCAGCAACTTATCTCGCACACCTCTGTAGACCGGGTCATTCTCACCGGCGGCTATGAAACGGCCGAGTTGTTTCGTTCCTTCCGACCGGATCTGCCGCTGCTGGCTGAAACCTCAGGCAAGAACTCCATCATCGTTACGCCCAGTGCTGACTTCGACCTGGCTGCCAAGGATGTGGCCTACTCTGCCTTCGGGCACGCGGGCCAGAAATGCTCGGCCGCGTCGCTGGTCATCATGGTCGGTTCTGTTGCGAAGTCCGCGCGGTTTCGTCATCAGCTCGTCGATGCTGTCTCGTCCATGGCCGTGGGGTACCCCTCCAACGCTCGGACGCAAATGGGGCCAATCATTGAACCCGCAGCGGGTAAGCTGCTGAACGCGCTAACAACCCTGGGTGACGGCGAATCCTGGCTCATCAAACCAAAAAAACTTGATGAGAAAGGGCAGCTCTGGAGCCCAGGCGTTCGCACCGGCGTCCAGCGCGGATCCTACTTTCATCTGACCGAGTTTTTCGGGCCTGTTCTGGGCGTCATGACCGCCGAAACGCTTGAGGAAGCAATTGCTATCCAAAACCAGATTGAGTATGGCCTTACCGCCGGCCTGCATTCGCTCAACTCAGAGGAAATCGGATATTGGATGGACAACATCCAAGCAGGAAATCTCTACATCAACCGTGGCATCACCGGGGCCATTGTTCAGCGCCAGCCCTTCGGCGGCTGGAAGAAATCCGTTGTTGGGGCCGGTGCCAAGGCTGGCGGACCCAACTACCTGTTCGGCTTAGGTGACTGGGTTCCGGCTGAGCCGTCCAATCCCGGTGCCGCCATCAGTGCGCCCGCCGTGCGCAAGCTCATGTCCGCTGCGGCCTCGTCGGGGACGTCGCTTACCCCAGAGCAGTCTGAAGCCTTGCGTCGAGCATGGGAAAGTGACGCTGCCGCTTGGGCAGCGGAGTTCGGCGTTGCCCAGGACGTTTCTGGCTTGACCGCGGAGCGGAATGTATTCCGCTACCTCCCCGTCCCCGTTGCTGTTCGTCTGGCCGAAGGCGCGTCCCCGGCGGATCTGCTGCGTGTGCTTGGCGCAGGATTGCTCGCTGGGTCGACGATTGAGGTGTCCACGAGCGTGGACCTGCCAGCCACAGTTCGCGCGGTGTTAGCGGAGGCTAGTCTGCCCGTAAAGGTTCAGAGTGACAAGGACTGGCTTGCGGGAATGAAAAATTCGACGGCGGGCCGCGTACGTCTGATCCAAACACCTACATCCACAGTAATCAGGGATCTGGCCGAAGCGACTAAGGGCCGTCCCAACCTGGCAGTGTACGCACAGCCGGTCACGGCTGCCGGACGGATAGAACTTCTGCCGTTCTTGCATGAACAGGCCGTGAGCATTACAGCGCATCGCTTTGGAACCCCCAACCATCTCTCCGATGGGCTGATCTAAGCAGGAGCCGGGGCGCTCTCGCGGAGGCCCAGGCCTCCGCCAGGGCCCCTGGCTGACGTTTAACTACGGTGACAGTTCAGCTGGCACTGTGGCTTCGGCTGCAGCCAGATACCCGTCGAGCATGGTGTGGACCGCTGCCAGTACGGCATCGCTGTGCGGGGTGAAATTCGCGCAGTGAAGGCCACCGTGGCCCGCTTCTCCTCCTACAAACACCTTCTACGATCTCGGTGACCGGCAAATCCGGTGACCAGTCTGAGCATTAAACTCCGAGCGTCCTCCCTCGCCCGCCGACGGGGCTGAGCGTCCTTATCCAGACTGAGGTGGCCGTTTTCGTATCAGTTCTCAGCTGGGTCTTTATCTCGTTGGTGCGCGCTCTAGTGTTACAGCGTCGAAAGTCGAAGACCCGGCATGCTTGAACCGGCAGCGGCCCGTAAGCGCAGATCTAAGCAGCATGTGGTCACAGCCGCTATGCCAACCAGATTAAGCCGGGTTCTGAAAGGGATCGTCGTGACCTTCGCACTGACACGGTGGTGATGCCACATCCCTGCGGCGCTCCGGCTTTTGCGCCGATGACCACACCATCGCGGCGTTGTGATGCTTGACATTTCCGAGGCATGGGCAGCGGGTGCCTGGTGGATAGCGAAGTCCCTGAGGAGCCCACGGCCCGTGTAGCCACGATGGGCGAGAACCGACAACTTCATAGCGCTTACCGAAGTTTTAGGCCGGACGGGATGCCTTCACGAAGCCGTTCATGCAACACCCGAGGCCTCCCACGAGCAGACAATGCCCCAGGGGCTGGTGGCTGCTTTGTTCGATCAGTTTTGTGACTCCCTCGGGGAAATCTCCACATTCACAGAGGATCAAGGGCGGCAACTACTCGTGGGCCCTTGGGCACGCCGGCACCATTCTTAAGAGGCTATTGGCCAAGGCGAAATTGCGCCGCCGTCGGATATTTTAGCTTCCACGTCACGGCGTGTGTTTGAGCGAATTAGCTCCAGAGCCGCTGCGAAGCGAGACGCGCGCCCTCGGAGAGGGATTCCAGTTTGGCCCAGGCGATTTGCGGGTGAACGCGTCCACCCAACCCACAGTCAGTGGACGCGATGACGCGTTCGCGGCCCAGAACTTTGGCGAAGCGCTCGATCCGGTCCGCTACCAGCTCGGGATGCTCGACGACGTTGGTCGCGTGGGAGACGACGCCGGGCAATACAACCTTGTCCTCCGGGAGGGTGAGGTCCTGCCACACTTTCCATTCATGCTCGTGTCGAACATTTGCGGCCTCGAAGGAGTAGGCGCCTGCGTTGATAGAGAGCATCGTCTTGGCAAGTTCCTTGAACGGCAGGTCCGTGGTGTGGGGACCGTGCCAGGAACCCCAGCATAGGTGGAATCGAATTTGGTCCTGCGGAAGCCCGCGGAGGGCATAGTTGAGCGCCTCGACGCGGAGGCGGGTGAAAGCGAGATAGTCCTCAATGGACGGTTCGGGATTGATCATGTCCCAGTTCTCGGCGATCGACGGGTCATCGATCTGAACAGTGAGCCCGGCGTCGATAATGGCCACGTATTCTTCGCGCATCGCATCCGCGCAGGCGTAGACGAGCTCTTCATCAGTGGCGTAGTACTCGTTGGTTAGACGCGAAGCGGAACCGGGGGAGAGTGCAGGGAGAAAGCCGGTGCTGTAGCCGTTGCTGGCCAAGGCGCTCTTGAGGTTGTCGATGTCACGGCGCACAGCATCTTGGCCGATGTAGGTAATGGGGCCCGAGAAGGAAGGCTGGGAGACAGGCTTGCGGCCGGTCAGAATCCCAGAAGTTTCATCGTTATATGCCTCGTTGAACCGTTGACGGTCACGGCGGTCTTTCATGCTTGTCAAGCGGATCTTGCCGGGCTCGGACCGGACCTTGTCCTCGCTCTGCCAGCGGTCTACACCGCCGGGAGTCAATCCACCCAGCCGCGAGAACGAATAGTTCCACCATGCTCCGTAGTCAACCGAGTTGGACATGGTGTGGCCGTACTCGCCGTCGTTGGGGAGGGTGATGCCAACTTCGCGTTGTTTGGCCACAATGTCCTGCACCGAAATGGACAGCAGCTCCTCGTAGGCCGCACGGTCCTCAGGGTTGTTCGCCTGGGCGGCGTTGGCAGCCAACAGCTTGGGAGAACGTGGGAGCGAACCGACATGCGACGTTTGTATGAAGTCCGTGTTGAGGAATGCGGAGTTGCCTTGGGAGGAGGTCTCAGTTTCTGATGCCATGGTTTTGGTCACTCTTTCATACAGCCTGATGCAACTATCAATGCGAATGATCCAATTTCACCATTGAACAGCTCAGACGTTGGGTTCGGGCGCGGATGTTACGCCGAAGGCCATCTCGAGCGCCACGGTATCGGTGGCCAAGTGCAGGGCCTGCGCTTCGGCCAGGCGGCCACTGCCAGCCTTGAGGAAGTGCCGCAGCGATTCACGTAGGTCATGCATTTTTTGGTCCTGACCCAACATCGCGGCGACTCGGGTCGCCTCGGCGCCGACTTTCTGGAGTTCAGCCTCTCGTTCCGGGATGTGCCCGCTGGTGGTGGGCCGGGCCAAGGCTACAAGGTGGTACCTACTGAACCGGTTGCCCAGCATACGTTCGGCACCCGCGCCGGGCCTTTCATCGCCAAGAATTGCGGTGAGCACCCTGAGGCGTTCGGCTGGGAGCCGTCCTCGCCACATGGATAGTTCGTCCACGTAGCCCTTCATGAGGTGGCTGACGTAGGAGTTTACCTAAGAAAAAAGGCCGCGTTGAGCTGGCCGACTTCGGCGGGGAACGGCATTCCGGCCTGGGCCGCTTCAATGGGGATTGGGCTCTCAACGAGTTCACCGCGGACCACACCATTGGAGTCACTCGGATCTAGCACCGGCGAGCTGTCAGCAAAGCGGCATGTACGGACGACCCCGTGCGTACATGCCGCTCTCGTACCTTCCCGCTGTTGGCCCTGGGCGGCCTTGCTTGTTCTTCAGCCCAAAGATGTTGACGAGCAGGGGTGGGCGCCAGCCTGCTGCAGGCCGCATGCTTCCTAGGCGATAGTGCCAGTGGTGTGGCTCACTGCTGCGGGTGCGCGAGGCGCCTCCGCCGCGAGGGCACCGCACAGGAATTCTCAGATGTTGCCCGTTTCACGAATGCCCATCCGAGGAGTCCGATCGACACGGCGCCCAGGATCGGCTGCCATGGGGCAAAGTACTGCACCGCGCCGGTGGCCCCCAACGCCAGGAGCACGACTTTGTTGCAAACAGGACAGCCGACGGCAAAAAAGGCAACCAGGGCTCCGGCGCTCCCGAACCGTGTTGTGGCGTCACTGGTGGTTCGCGGCTGCGCGTTCACGTAGGTGGCGGTTAGCATCCCTGTGAGAATCGCGGTCACGGCAAGGACTGGGTAGGACCACCACGTGGGCGGTATCTCCCGAGCGAAAAACGGGGTGTCGATCAGATCGGTGGGCACTGCAATGAATAGGTATGTCCCGGCAGCCGACGCAGCTGCCGTCAACCACCGTCGGGCCCCCCACTGTGCTAGCGCGGCAAAAAGCGGTTCCCTCGGGTTGCGCGTCATGGGTTCTCTTTCGTTGTTGTAATTTTCCGGGGCTCATCGGCTGGATGGGTGCCCCCAGCGGAAGGTTCGAGAGGCGCGGCACGTCGGCGATTCATGCTTATCCGGTACACCACGATGACGGCCGCCAGCAGCAGCGCGGCCGCGACGGCAAATATCGGGTCAGAGAGGCCGGATGTCGCCGTGCGCATGCCGTTTTCGAGTGAGAATTGCTGATCCGCGCCGAGGATGCCCCCGGCGCCAGCGGTTCCATCAGTGCTCAGCAGAATGATGCCGACCGTGATGGAGAGAACTCCCGCTGCAATCGTGGTCCAGGCGTTCGACCAGCGACCGATCCTCACACGACGGGGGCGAAGACGTCCCCGCGCTGCCGGCCCCAGTCTGTCCCAAACAGCAGCAAGTACAAGTAGCGGCACCACCATGCCCAATGCATAGAGTGCCAGCAGGATCGCTCCGTAAAGGGCTGTTCCGCCCGCGGCGGCGACCATGAGGACGGATCCGAGGATGGGTCCGGTGCAAGCTCCCGCCACACCATACGAGGCGCCGAGGGCGAAAACCGCCACTCGAGAGACGCCGTTGTGCCGTAATCCCGGGAGCTGTGGCCAGCTGACCCCTGCCACTTGCAAAGTGCCGAGCACAATGACCGCTGCCGCGGCCGAGAAGATCAGGACGTCCCGGTGCGCCGTGAGCAAGCCCCCAATGGCGCCGGAGAAGACACCCAATGGGACCAAGGTAGCCAGTAGTCCGGCATAGAAAACTAGTGTGCGGGCAAGGAGAAGCCTGCTGGTAGTGAAAGCGAATGCAAAAAAGGCGGGCAGGAGCATGGCAGCGCAGGGGCTTAGCAAGGTCAGAATTCCCCCCAGGAAGGCGCCGGCATATCCGATGACCATCAGTGTGACCCGGAGGCCTTGAGGGCCGCGTCGATTTCCTTCTCGAACGTGTCAAGGGGCTGTGCGCCCATGATCGGTGTGCCGTTCACCAGGAAAGTGGGGGTGGCGTCTGCACCTATGGCGGCGGCCTCCGCGGCGTCGCGCTGGACCTCGGCCTTAAGGGTGGCGGAGTCCATATCCTTTTGGAACTTCGCCATGTCAGGGACGCCGGCTTGGGCAGCCAGTTGATTGAGTCGCTCCTGCGGCAGTGAAGCGTGGCCTCGCTCCGGGGCATTCGCATAGACCAAATCATGGAACTGCCAGTATCGGCCTTGGTTTCCTGCAGCGCGGGCGGCCACCGCAGCCTGCACAGACTGGTCGCCGAACACCGGGAGGTCACGTCGTTCAATCCGCAGTTTTCCGGTGTCCACATAGTTCTTGATCAGCGTCGGAAGAGTCTGTCGAACAAAGACGCCGCAGAAGGGGCATCGATAGTCCGAATATTCGATCAGGACCACGGGTGCGTCGACGCTGCCCAACGCTGTCGGGTCGTCTGCCTTGCGTCGGGCAAGAGCTGAGAGCCCTCGTACCGTCCGTCGAGTTGTGCGCGGAAGACGGGGTTCCGGGCGGCAGCGACGAGAAGATGCCCGCCAACAGGATCAGCACGACGGCGGCTGCCCCGGCCAGGGCTGCATAATAGCCCCGGCTACGCTTGGCTTTTGGTGGACGTTTCTGGGCTGGTCCTTCTCCAGAAGTGTTCTTTATGATGATGGCCTCCCCAGCCGGGTTCTGATAATGGTGGCGGGTCCCGTGGCAAGGAACCGCACCGAGCGCCCTGTTTCTCTTTCAGATTGGCAGGATGAAAACACTATACCCCATGGGGTATAAGTGCTCCGGGGTGATGGCGGCGTCGAGTGTCGGTGGTGACGCGTTGTGCCCGGCCGGTGCAATGCGGGCTGAAGTAGTGAGCACGAAGAATGAGGAAGGGCGCGCCGGTGGGGCGTGCCCTTCCTCATCGGAAAGCTGGCCTGGTAAAGCTAGAAGCTGAGAACGGTGAAGCCTTCCTTGGCGTATGCCTCCACCTCGGCGCCTGCGGCAAGGAGTTCAATGGGGCGCGAAGCAAATTCTGCGGCTAGGCCAAACTGCTGCACCTGAGAGGAGCACGCCGTTGGTTTGACCCCGGAGTCGATGAGGTCACTGATCAGCTGATCGGCGGCCCCACTACTCGCGAGTTTCACGCCCGGGCCGAAAAATAGTACGCGAACGTCGGCACCGCGATTCATTTTGAGCCGGCTGGCCATGACCAGTCCGGGAAGGCCGCGGTCTGGCGAGTCGGTGAGGATCAGGAAGGCAATCTTTGCAGGATTGGTGGATGTCATCGGTAGGATCTCCTTGAGTCGGATCTTCCCTTCGGATCGCGGCCAACACCCCAGGTGCTATGTCCACGTCCAGGGTGGGATACCCCAATGGGTATCCTAGTGCTTAGAAGGTTTTGCGGTGACGAATGAAGGAGATTTTCCGGTGCCTACCATGGATGCTGACGGCTGGGACCGTCGCTATAGTGATCCGGCCGGAGTCTGGGGTGCGGAGCCGAACATGTGGGTGACGGCTGAACTGGACGGATTGGCTTCTGGCCGCGCCTTGGACCTTGGCTCGGGGGAAGGGCGGCATGCAATCTGGCTGGCTGATCGGGGTTGGCAGGTGCGGGCCGTAGACTTCTCGGCAATAGGGCTCGAAGCGGGTAGAAAGCGCGCCGAGGCCGCGGGGCTATCCGCTCTCATCGAATGGTCGGTGGAGGACGTGTCCCGGATCCAGCCCGAGTCGCAGAGCGTGGATCTGGTCTTGATTGCCTACCTGCAATTACCCGAGGCTCAGCTCAGGGCCACCGTGACCGCGGCCGCGGTGGCGCTCGCCCCGGGTGGGACCTTCCTGCTGGTGAATCATGACGCCGCGAATCTGGAATCTGGCACGGGCGGTCCGCAGGATCCGGTGTTACTTCAGACCCCGGATCAGGTTGCTGCAT
>JABBNV010000070.1:0-8783 GCA_019352125.1 Acidobacteriota bacterium
TGCCGTGGTGTAGGAACCAGTGTCACCAACGAGCTTCCACTGCGGGTTAGCCAAGCTCTTGGCGGCGTAGTACTGCTGGGACGCATTACCGCTCTGGTCTGGATTCTGGGGCTCACCGATGTAGAGGCCCAAGTAGGCGTTGTAGGTGATGTCCATGACGAACAATGGGGACGTTGCCGGCATGGTGCCCGCCGCGATCTGCTGAGCAGCGCTCCCAGGGTTGGCCGGGTTATATTCCTGGGCTGCAGGCGTGTACCCGGTGGTGTTAGTCGAGCTGACCGGCACTAGATTGCTCTCCTTGCCGCCCAGGCCAGGCTGGGACCAGGTACCCTCGTTGTACTTTGTCCACGAGCCAGGTGCCATCTTGGCAGAAATCGGCGATCGTGCTGCGTGCTCGTAGAAGGCCGCCCAGCTACCGTTCTTATTCACAATGCGCGAGCCGTAGTACACGTAGAAGTATCCGGATGCGGTGTCCACATAAAGGCGCGGATCGCCGTCGCCGTAATCGTAGGTCTGCTGCGGGAACGTTGCCGTGTCACCACGGGCGGTGCTGTAGGGAGTGGTGATGACTTGGTTCAGGATCTTCCATGTCTTGCCCTGGTCCTTGGAGACCGCATAGTCGATGGCGTCGTAGTGCAAACCGTCGCCAAAGGGCTGCGGGGTGAACTCGTTGTGTACCAACCCGTACCAGTCGCCGGTATCGGGATCTACCCACATCTGGGTCAGGTCACAATAGTTCCTCTCCCCATAACCGGATCCGGCGGGAGCCTGCGTAGCAGTTTTGCCTGTTGGGCTGTTGTTGCACCGAGCAGTGGTGTCACTGTTCTTGTCCGTCGGATCGGTGGGGCTGACAGCATTGTTAATCGCAGCGTCTGATGTGGCCGTGTCAATGGTGGTTCCCGTGTTAAACGTCCAGTTGCGGGAATCGTTGGCACCGTAGAGAGAATGAGCGGACTCGTAGTAGTACGAGCCGTCTTTGTCGATGAAAGAACTGGCAGACGTGTCATCCGGGTGCGTCCATGATCCCGTTGATCCGACAGTCACGCCATATTCTGGGGTCGCCACGGCTGGGCCGGTGGTGAATGCGCTCAGTTCGGAAATAGCAGCATAGTTGGAGCCGTTGATGGAGCTGTCAGCTTCGATCTTGAGGTAGCGCACGGAAACATTGCCGCTGAAATTCACGGCCTGAGCCGCGGTATTGGAGGACGACTGGGCGAAGGTCCCCGTCTGGATGGGCCGACCCCAGTCGCCTGTTGCCGAATGAGCCACGGTTACACTGTTGGTGCCGTAGATCTTGAAGTTCTTGACGGGTCCATTGGATTGGTTCTTCACCCAGTACTCAAGGCCACTCAAGTTGTACGTGGCGCCGAGATCCACCGCAAGCCAGTGCGGCATTGCCGTGCCCAGGGACGTCCACTCGGTGCTAAGGTCCCCATCAATAGCGCCCTTGGCGGTGCCATCGAGCGACGGCGGTGCAGGGTAGGCAGGAGACTGGGAGTCAAACCCGGCAATCGTGTATTGGCTGGAGGGAATTGCAGTTCCAGTCGGCGCCGGTGTATCAGTGGTAAAGACAGAGATCTCCGAGATGGCGGCGTAGTTAGCGCCATTGATTGTTGAGTCCGCTTCGAGCTTGACGTAGCGTCCCGTCACCGGCGTAGCGAAGGAAACAGACTGTTGTTCACTATTTGAGGTCGGTTGAGTGAACTGTCCGGTGGCCACTGGCTGGCCCCAGTCACCCGAGGTTGAACTGGCCACAGCGGCATCACTCGTTACGAAGACCTTGTAGTCCTTGATGGGGCCGTTGGATTGGTTCTTAACCGAATATTGAATACCGGTTAGCGGATGCGCCGATCCAAGATCAACTGCTATCCAGTGGGGTGCAGGCGTACCAAGCGACGTCCATTCGGTGTTGACGTCTCCGTCAATGGCACCCTTGGCCGTCCCGTCAACGGATGGTGGCGCTGGATAGGGCGCTGACTGCGAATCGAAGCTGGTAATCGAGTACAGGCTTTCGGGAATTGCAGTTCCGGCAGGGGGGCTTGCGTCGGCGCTGGCCGGAGAAATGCTCAACAGAGGTGACGCGATGAGGGCCACAAGGGCCGCCACCGAGCCCAATGTGATGTTAGTGCGATAGGCAGATGCCATGTGCGTACCTGGATTCATCAGTGAGGAGGAGCAGGAGAAAACATGATCGAGATTACGCTTTTGATATCGATAACACAATGAATATCCCAACATTCTAGGCAAATATTGTCCAGGCTTTACATAATTGTGTTATCGATAGCATCAACGCTTTCGCCTGCTCCGGCCCGTGCACGCTTCGGATCGCTTTGGCGAACACACCGTTTGACCCGCGGTCCCGGACAATTGCCAGGTGCGTCATACATGACGCAAGAGAGGGCGTTTGAGTCTTTGCCGTGTTTGGCCGAACTGCCACTTCCATAGACTGCTCTCATGAATGAAACTGCTTCCAACTCCGTGACTCTTCGTTTCCTTGCAGCCCCCACCGACGTCGGGCATAGCGGCTCGGTGGACGCCGGCACGGTGCTGGAGTGGGTGGACAAGGCAGCCTACGCCGCCGCTGTGAGCTGGGCTAAGTCATATTGTGTGACCGCCTATGTGGGTAACATCCACTTTGCAGACCCTGTCAACAGCGGCGACATGGTGGAGGTTGAGGCAACAGTTGTCTACACGGGACGGTCCTCGATGCACATTCGCACAGTGGTGTCCTCGGGCGACCCTCGGGGTGAAATCCCCACGATGCGAAGCCAATGCGTCGTCATATTCGTGGCCGTGGGCGAAGATGGTAAACCCGTCCAGGTTCCACACTTTAATCCCACCGGGCCCGAAGCGATCGAACAGCGCGATGATGCCGTGGCTCGGATCAAAGTCCGCGAAGAGATCGTGGATGCGATGAAAGATCAGGAATATACCGACGCTGGTACGGCTGAGCGCGTGGTCCTGAGGTTCATGGCGGCCCCCACGGACGTTAACTGGGGAGGCAAAGTCCACGGCGGAATCGTGATGAAGTGGATTGATGAAGCCGCCTATGTGTGTGCAACACAATACTGCGGCAATGACACCGTGGCAGTGTTCTCGGGCGGTATTCGGTTTTACCGTCCTCTGCTGATCGGCGATCTGGTGGAGGTTGAGGCACGACTGGTCTACACGGGCACGAAGGGCATGCACATCGCCGTCCATGTTCGTTCTGGAGATCTCAAGGGACATGAACTGAACCTGACCACATACTGTTTGACAGTGATGGTGGCACGGGACGACGCCGGCAACTCGCTGTCCGTTCCGCCGTGGGTGCCGGTCTCTGATGAAGACAAGCGGCTGCACGCCCATGCCCGGGATCTACTCGAAATCCGAGGCAGAGCACCAGGGAACAGGCTCCCCAACCACCTTTTGCCAGCTGGCCACCTGACAGCCTCAAGTACGGCAGATATGGCGAACCACTAACGATGGGCTGAAGGATGCCGCGACTATGGGGGCAACTTTCATGTGCTGACTGCCGAGGTCGCGGTTGTGGGATGGCCATTTCTGGTGCACGGCTCTGAGCCCATTTGCGGAGCTCACCAGCGCGAGCAACCAGACGATCAGGAAAGCAGCGCACCACGCGGTTCAGGTGGTCGAGATGGTCGCCTGCGGGCGCCACCGCTTGCCGTCCGGACCGTTGAAACTTGGCCGTATCCATGCCCGAAGTGCGCCACCGTACAGATCCGCCGTCGTATGCGCCGAACCCGGAATTTCCTCAACCAAGGCAGCGAATGCGTCACCATAGCGCGCACGAACTGTCCCGGCATTTCGGTTGATGTGGCTTCTCTGGGAACTCCTGGAAACATGCCGAATCCGGCCAGATCCGGCCCATGTAGCGTCCAGTCCGAACGTCAAGCTGTGCACTTTGTGCACACCCCCATTTTCCGCACCAAGGGCCTCACACCAACTGCCGCACCCCGCATCGAGTGGGTGCGGTTCTTCTTTGTCCTGAGAAGATTGGTCTTGCCTGATGAGTCCGCACTGGCGGCAACCGGGTCACGACCGCGGTCGTCGCCGTTACCTAGACCACGCGTCCACCCCGGAATCACCGGACGCTGAATTAGCCACCAGCGGCTCTTTTTGGTCTGTGGCCGGCACTTCCATTCAATAGTGGGGCGCGAGCCGGTACTTACGCGCGGCGGTGAATGGATTTGTAGCTTAGATATGCGTTGAGTCCTTCAATTCCATACTCTGTCCCGAGGCCGGAGTCGTGCCGGCCCCCGAACGGCGCGGCATGGTTTGAGGCGAAGAAGTTCAGGCCGACTGAGCCCGTGTCCATGCGGTCGGCAACGGCCAGCGAGGCATCAGGATCCTTGCCGAATACTAGGCCACCCAGGCCGAACTCGGTGTTGTTTGCCAGCGCCACGGCCTCATCAACAGTGCCGCCGTCGTCGTTATACTTCAGGATGCAGATTACGGGCCCGAAGATCTCCTCGCGGGAGATCCGCATGTCCGGGGTGACATCCGCGAACACGGTGGGTTCCACAAAGTACCCATGCTCCAATCCGCCGGACAGGGTTGCGGGGCGCCCCCCTATGGTGGCGCGGGCCCCTTCAGCCAACCCCGAGTCTATGTACTCCAGCACGGTCCGGTATTGGGACTCCGTGGCGCAGGGACCAAAAACCGTGTCCGGTTCCAGCGGATCGCCCTGCTTCGCGGCGGCGATGGTGGCCGTGACCATGTCTACCACCTCGTCATAGCGGCTGGCAGGGGCGAGAATCCGGGTGGAGATGTAGCAGGTCTGGCCGGTGTTGCGCATGGAGGACTTGATCAGCACCTTGGACATGGCGTCCAGGTCCGCGTCAGGCAGCACAATGGCGCTGGATTTTCCGCCCAGTTCCAGCGTGACCGGGCGCAGCAGTTCACCGCAGGCTGCGGCGATCTTCCGGCCCACCGGCGTCGAACCTGTGAACGCTACCTTGGCGACGACCGGGTGCTTTACCAGCACGTCTCCCAGCCGGCCGGAGCCGGTGACGAGGTTAACCACACCGGCCGGGACCCCGGCCGCGGCGACAGCCTCGATGATCACCCGGATGGACAGGGGCGTGGGCGACGCCGGTTTAATCACCACAGTGCAGCCGGCCAGCAGAGCGGGCGCCAGCTTGATGACCACAAGGTTGATGGGGAAGTTCCACGGCGCGATCAGCGCGCATACTCCCAGCGGGTCGCGCCGGACCACGGATTCACCGCCGCCATGCGGGAACGGACGGACATCCTCGCCCTCCAGATAGTCTGCCAGGGTCGCGAAGTAGCGGAAGATGCTTGCCGCGTTTGCGGCGGCCCCTGCGGATTCGGCCACCGGGGACCCGTTTTCGCGCGAGTTCGTCAGCGACAGTTCCTCGGCCCGCTTTTCCACTTCCTCGGCAATCCGGACGAGGTATGCGGCCCGCCGCGACGGGGCAAGCCGGGGCCATTCCCCCGCAAACGCCCGCTGGGCGGAGCCGACGGCGGCGTCCACGTCTTCGGGAGTCCCGTCCGGTACCGAGCCCCACACGTCGCCCGTGGCGGGGTCGGTCACCGGGTTCCGGCAGGTGCCTTGCGCAGGCTGCCAGGCGCCGTCGAAGAATATTGTGTCCACATGCGTGTGGGGCAGTGATATTTTCGCCCGGACGGCCAGCGAAAATGCATCGTGGGTGGCGAAGGTCATCGGATTACCGCCGTCTTCAGTAGGCAATTGGATCGGTTGAGGTCGGCGGTGGCCATGTCCACGGCGGCTTGGGTGATCAGCTCCGGGATGATTTCGGAAGCAAGCCGGTCGGCGTACGCCGCCGGGTCCATGCCGAACCACGAAGAGGCCAGTGCGATTCCGGCGCGGTCGAACCGCCACAGCCGATCAGCGTCGCGCATCAAAGCGTCCTCCAAGGACCGGGCCACCGGGCGAGTGTCGTGGCCGTCGATGATCTCACAGGTGCGTTCCACGAACGCCGGCGAAAAGCCCAGTCCTGGAAGCACTCGGCGAGCCACATCGCATCCCCGTTGCTCGTGTTCATAGCGGATGGCGGCCTTGCGCCAGTCCCCCTTGAAGCCCTCAGAGATAATGCGGGATTCATCCACGTGGGCCCAGCCGGTGTCGTGCAGCAGGGTGGACACCCGCACCAATTCGGCGTCAGCGTCGGGATAGGCCCGACACAGCCGTTCGGCAAAGGCCAAGGAAATCGGCAGGTGGATATCGTTTCCGCGCGTTCGGGTTTCATGGACCACGGATTTCCACAGCGCGTCGAGCTCCTCATGCGCAGCAGGTGTGGTGCAGATGGCGGTGGTGTCCACCGGGCCGGGTGCGGGAACGGGCCGGACGCCGTACTCCGCGGCGAAGGACTCGGCCAACGCGTCCATGGATTCGGCCGCGGCGGGGTCCGCCTCGGCGACCGGAGTCTTGGGGGTGCTCATAATTCTCCTTCGGGTGAGCCGACTTACTGTCTGCGTGCAGTTAGCTGTCCGTGGTGATGATCTTGAGACGTGTTGCCACGTCCGCGGCAGCGGTGGCCGGAATGTTCTGGCCCTTAGCCAGGGCGTTCTTGACGTCCATGAAATCCAGGGGTGCGTTGACACAGTCTGCGGCGATGACCTGGCCCTGGCGGTAGTAGAGGACGCTGAATTTCCCGCGTTCCGTATCGCGCCGGAGCACGGTCTGGTCGTAACCGTTGGACAGGCCTGCAATCTGCAGTTTTAGATCAGCCTGGTTGGACCAGAACCACGGGATGCCTGCGTACTCCGCACGGTGGCCTGTAAGCGAATACGCGGCCACTTTGGCGTGCTCGATCGCGTTGTTGACGCTTTCGAGCCGGATCCGCTCGCCAGGCGCAGAACCCGGTACTGGGTTGGGCATGTTGGCCACGTCCCCCACGGCGACGGTGGTGCCGTCGGACGCGAGCGCAAACCGGTCCACCACCACCCCGTTGTCCACGTCCAAACCCAGCTGCTCAGCCAGTTGGGTGTTGGGGATGACGCCAATGCCGATCAGCACGATCTGGGCAGGCAGCACCGTGCCGTCTTGAAGCTCGACGGCGGCGACTCCGTGAGGTTTTTCGCCTCCACCGTCGGCAGCGGTAAACCGCGCAGCGGTGGCATTGAGCCGGATATCCAAGCCGCGGGAACGGTGCGCCTGCAGGAAGTACTCGGCAGTCTCATCCCCCACAGCCCGGCCCACCAGCCGCGGCCCGAATTCCAGGACCGTGACGTTCTTGCCCATTTTTTGCAGGCTGGAGGCTGCCTCGAGCCCGATGAACCCGCCGCCGATCACCACCACATCCTGCGCGTCGCCGACGCGGGACTTAAGCGCCAGGGCGTCGTCGGCATTGCGCAGGTACAGCACACCGTCCAAGTCACTGCCGTCGATTTCCAGTTTGCGGGCGCGGGCACCCACAGCGAGAGCCAGCCGCGAGAAAGGGAACTGCCGGCCGGAAGACGCATGCGCCACCCCGGTACCATCCGCTTCCTTGTCGATCCTGGCGATGTATTCGCCCTTAACCAGATCCACGTTGTGCCCGGTCCAGTAATCGTTAGAGCGGAAGATCAGGGATTCGCTCCCTACCATGCCCTGCAGGAACTCCTTGGACAGCGCTGGCCTCTGGTACGGGCGATGGTCCTCGTCCCCCAGCAAGGTGATGTGCTCGTCGAAACCCAATGCCCGGAGCGACACGGCGAGCTGCACCCCTGACTGGCTGGCGCCAATGATCAGGAGCCCGGTGCGGCTGGGAACCGTGGCGCTGTCTGTTGCCTCCTCCACTGCGTGCGTGCCCACAGCTACACCTGGGTTTCCGGGGTGGTGACGAACAGTTCGAGCTCATCGGTCAGGCGCAGCTGGCAAGACAGCCGCGAGGTGTCTTCACGGTCAACCGCGGTGCCGTAGAGCATCTCGTCCTCCATGTCCTCCATCGGCGGGAGCTGGGAAACACAGTCCTCTCGGACAAATACGTGGCAAGTAGCACAGGACAACGAGCCGCCGCACTCGGCCACGATTCCTGGAACGCCGTTGCGCACCGCGGTTTCCATGACGGAGTCGCCCACGTTGCCCTGGACGTCGCGGACAGACCCTTCGGCGTCGGTGAAATGAACCGTTGGCATTGGTCCTCCTTTGGATTGAAGTTGGATTGACGGTGGATGAGGGGTGGCGACGGCGGTCAGATGAACTGCCGGCCGCCGTCGACCACCATGGTCTGACCGGTGTAATACGAGCTGTCCGGTCCGGCCAAGAAGAGCGCGGCACCCACGATGTCCTCCGGTTGGCAGGGCCGCTTGATGGCGCCGCGGTCCACGCCGTAATTCTCGGCGTTTTCCATCAGCCCGTAGCTGGCCTCGGTGAGGGTGAAGCCGGGGGCGATCGTGTTGACTGTGATCCCCCGCCGGCCCAGCTCCTTGGCCATGACCCGGGTCAGCGCCACCACGCCGCCCTTCGAGGCGACGTAGTGCAGCCAGTGTTCCGAGCCACTGAAGATTGTGGCACTGGAGAGGTTGATGACGCGCCCGCCTTCGGCCAGGTACGGACTCGCGGCGCGGGTCACCAGCCAAGGTCCCTTGAGGTTCACGTTCATCACCAGGTCCCATTCGGCCGGGTCGATGTCCTCAAGCCGGCTGCGGGTCACCCCCGCGTACACAGCGGCGTTGTTAAGTACAACGTCGATGCTTCCGTTTCCGAACTCCGCGCAACTTTTCGCGAGGTCCTCCGTGGACTCCACACTGGTAACGTCCGCTGCAAAGGCCGCCGCTTCGGCGCCGGCCTCGCGGACCAGTTTCGCGGTCTGCTC